>JAGXNZ010000156.1 GCA_019894655.1 Promethearchaeota archaeon
GTATAAAATAGTTAGAATAAACGAAAATCCCCTTTTTTAAAAATGAAGATTAAAAAAAAGAAATTATAAAAATAATTCAATTAAAATTACTCGTAAATTAATAACGGATTTTCCTTTGGATTGTTTAAAATACTATCTAAAATTCTCTCTTCAATTTTATATATGCTTGGAGCGTCTGTTATAAAACAATTCCAATCGTAACAATTTCGATCGTCAACAAACACTACTCCATGACTGATTGTAACCTGATTACAATCGTGGTATAGCGCGTGTACTTTACCACATTTTTCGCAATTTATCACTTTTTTTTTCACATCACCTTTTATTTTTAAGTGGGAAAAAATTCCCTATATTACTATAAAAACATGAAAAAGCTTAATAAACCTTACGATCTTTTTCATTTTTTTGTGGTTTTTTCTAAAATCTTTTTTTAAATCTCTTTGAACACTAAAAATAATTCAAGAAGTTATCCATTAATTGAAAAATGCTGCAAATTTGCTTACAAATTTCTTAATAAATTGAACTTTTTTCAATGAAAATCCGTCTAAACCGACGAAAAAAGGGAAATTTTGAGTGAATCTAATTTATTAAATCTTAAAAATAGATGCTCCTCTATTTTAATATAGCAACAAAGACATAATTCTTAAAGATGGATGTTCATTTACAATTTTAATAATGCATGAACGGAAAAAAGATTTTTTAAAATATACTTTACTATTTATTTTATTTTTAATCGCTGTTATCTATGCTATCCTATTTCTAGTAGTAGCTGAGTTTAACAATTGGGTAGAGTATCAGATTTCTATTATTGTTATGGTATCATTAATCTTCTTTATGAGTTTTTTTTTCTTTTCAGCTTTTCATTACATTATCAGAAAATGATTAGCATTTAAAGCAACTAATACTGGTATTTACATGCTCGAGTTCAAATTGACTACTGCGTTGGTTATTGCTTTTACAAGAGTTTCAGTAAGTTGAACATCTATTCGAATACTTTTTGCGACTTCGATTTGAATTGCGTTTATTTTGATTTTTTTAATTGTCGTTGCTTAATCTAGACTCTTTAGTTAAATTATTTGTCGTATTAATTAATAACCTAATAAAGATTACCAAAATGTTTTTTAAATCCGAATAATTTATTACAATTAAGTAAATTTAGTTGTTACCATTTAATTGAGGTAAGGGATAAATTGGCTATAAATGATTTAATAAGCTTTTTAAAGAAGAAAGGTTTTAGAGATACACTCGAAGTCCTTATGAACTCTAAAGGTCATAAAATCGATAAACACTCCTTCTATAACGAATTAAACAAGTTTAGCTACTATAATTCGTATTTCCGAGTTAAAGAGGATTTAATTGAGAGGGGTTTGATTTCGATTGAGCAAAACAACAAGAAGAAGTACGTAAAATTAACGTCTAAAGGGTTAGATGTGTATAATAGATTAGAAGAAATTAATAATCTAATAAACAATAAATAGACTTCACTTGAAGCTAAAATCTCATATTTTCAACAGATAATTTTTATTCTTTCTTTCTTTTTTTATTAAAAAGATATATTTACTTGATTAGAAGGAGTTAGGAAAAAGTGATTTTCAAAAAGTTAATCGTTGGAGCGCTTGCTACTAATTGTTATATTTTTGGATCAGACAAAACCAAAGAAATTGTTGTAATAGATCCTGGAGGAAACGCCGAGACAATAATTAATACAATAGAAGAATTGAAAGGGAAACCAATTGCAGTTCTGTTAACACACGGTCATTTTGACCACACAACAAAAGTAGGTAAAATTCTCAGCCATTTTCAAATACCACTGATGTACAATAAGAACGAATACGATTCTGGAACGTTTAAACATAAGGAAGCTAATCGGTGGCTAAAAGAAGGGGATATTATTACTATCGGAGAGATTAAACTCCTTACTTTAGAAACTCCAGGTCATAGTCCGGGATCTTTATGCTTTTACTCTTCCGATGTTGATGAATTTAGAGGCAACAACGTTAGCGGTGTATTATTCACGGGAGATCTGATTTTTAAAGGAAGTATTGGAAGATCAGATTTTCAAGGTGGGAATCAGAATTTATTATTTGAAAGTATACGAAAGAAGATTATGCATAATAAAGCAATAAACGATAACTTTATCGTCTGCCCCGGACATATGGGATTATCAACTGTAGGAGAAGAAAGAGCAAATAACATGTTTAGGAAATATTTTCTCTAATTTTTAAGAAAATACACATAAAAACAGATAATCTGATTAGATAGGATTAAGGAAATAAAAGATTGATTACTTAAGGATAATTAAAATAAGTGATTCCTCTAGGGCAATCATAGTTTCTCCTTTCGAAGTTTCTAAGCGTATAAATTTAAGCCCACCTTCTTTTAAAGCTTCCACGACCTGTTTTCCCTTTCCAATTAAGGATGTAACATAAGCTGAAATTTCTTCAGAAATTTCAATCTCCATGTTAGAATCTATCGGTAAACCACTCGAATCACAAATGATCACACCCCTTATTCCCTCTCGTTCTTCGAAGCGTCGTATGATAGCTTTGACTTCAGCTCGATTAATCAAACTCTAATTTTCACCATTTAATCGGTTGCAAAATTAAATTTAATTTTAATGATATAATTATAATATATTCCCTATTTAAAAAATTATCATCTTCTTTTAATTCTTTAAATAAGTTGTAAATAATTAAGCGGTATTTTAGAAAAAAAAGCTTGAGATGCTCAAAGGAAAATAAATTTAAATTAAGATAATATATATATATATTTAAGTAATAAACTACAAGATTTAGATAAACTAATTCAGAATTCAAACTTATTATTAAAAAATAAAGAGTCGTGTAACTATGGCAGACAAGGAAGTTATTGAAAAGAAATTAGCAGAATTATTTGATGTCGTACCTGAAACAGAGGGTTTAATTGCTGCAGATCTGGAAGGAAAAGTAATTGTAGGACAAACTATTACGGAAATGGATCTCAATGGAATCGCGAAAGCATGCGCGACAATTGTAAAAAATTCTAATGCATTGGGGGAAAACACCGGTAAGGGAAGCATAAAATCAGCAACTTTAGAATTAGAAGACGGATATGGCGTGATTGTTAGTTCTGGTGAGGGAATTTTAATCGCTTTAGCAGGATTAGATGGTAAAGCTTCGTTAGCTCTTCTTAAAAGAAATCTAATGTCAATTTCGAACTTATAAATTTATTTCCTCTTTTTTTAAAAAAAGAAATATAAGAAGTTGTAATTTCTAAAAACTAATCTTTTAGACCTTTTTCTTCTAATAACGAATCTAAATCTGTAGTAGGAGGTTTACCCTTTTTTTCGGCTTCTGGTTTTGTTTTCTTATCCTTCTTCTTCTTCTTCAAACGTTTCTTAGATTTTTTTTCGGTATAGTCTAAAGATTGTGCTTCTGGAATTTCTTCTTTCGGTAATTCGCTTACTGAAACATATCTTCCTTTTCGCTGTTTTAATTTATCTGGTTCTTCAATAGGAGTTTCAATTCTCTTTATAGTCCTTTTCACATAAAAGTACATGATTCCCCAGACTAAAACAATAACTGAAATCATGACGAGAATAAAAAAGTTTAGGAAATAATCAATAATTTCCACCTCATATATATCATACAACTCCGAAACTTGGTAAGAAAGTTCCTCATCAGTTATGTCATTTTTTACTCTTAACGAAACAGATATGTTCATTTGTTCGATTGCTGGAATGTCAATTCGAATCACAATAACTGTAATATCTCCGGGTTTTAATTGTTCTAACGCTAAATAATCAATCTCAACAATACTATATGTTAATGAGGGCAAGATCCCTATAGAAATGTTAGGAACGAGTACCCTGAGTTCTGAGCCTCCTACATTCCGTATTGTTAATTGGATGGTGGTGTGAGCGTTTCTATAAATCTGCTCTATATTCGATCGGAGCTCTAAAGATATCGCATTGGACGCGCGATACATCAAAATAGTAACATTACGAGAAATTTTTAAAGTATATTGATCTCCTTGCCAAGTTAAGCGAAGTTTAACCTGATCATCGCTTGGCAGGCTTAAAGTATCAATTTCAAAATTTGTAATACCATTCATATCCGAACTTTGAGTTGATATATTCTCCCATATTCCGCTATCATAAAATTGACAAGTTATATTTTTATTTGGAATTATATCTCCTAACTCCGTTTTTAATACAGAACTTATATTAAAGGATTGACCATAAATTGGTGTTTGAGGTTGAGTTTGAATTTCTGAAAACTCGCTATTGATTTTTAGGGAAAAAGATTCAATAAATTGATCGTAGCTACTTACATAATTTCGATCGTAAACATTTATTACAAAAGTAGTTTGATTGGGGAGATATTGGCATTCTTCTCTTTCAAAAGGCTTCAGTATGATTGTTCCTGTAATGTCATTGTCTGATTTTAAAGCGATGATATAACCTTCAAACACATCTTCTGCACTGTTGATAATTAAGGAGTATTCATTGCTTTCATAAGTATCAATCTCAAAACTTTCACCACCGTATTCGATAAAAACTGTGAATCGTGTTTTTGCTCCGCCTTTTCTTATTGGCGCATTTACTCCGTGCCATATTCCATTTCCGAGAAGAGTTGGTATTGTGATATTAACAGAAAAATCTTGGGTGTCTTCGCCATTAGGATCAATGCTTGGTTTTAAAGTTTGGAGATCTGTCGTTTTTTCAGCGATTATCCATTCTTGATTAACTAAAGATACAATCTGTACGTTTACCCTTAGCTTAATGTCGATAAAGTCGTGTTTATTTTGAATTCTTGTGATAATTCGTATATCTTCATTCGGATTTAAAATTGTCTCGTTTTGAAGAAAATTTTCAATTACAATTGGGATTTCTTCTTCGCCAACAGTATGGATAAACTCTTGATTAATATCTGTTATATTTACAGCATAAAAGGAAGGGTAATATTTGTCATCCGTGACATTAACGGTACTAATTAATATCGAATATTCATCATATGATGTATTGACGATTCCATCAAGAATATTCTGGTTTAAAGTTGGTTCGAAGATTAAATTGTTCATATCAACGTCATACTTATCAATATAAAGCTTAAGTTTTTGACATCCTATAGCAGAGCCATTTTCCCA
>JAGXNZ010000157.1 GCA_019894655.1 Promethearchaeota archaeon
GTGGTGGTGAGCTTGATGGAATTCATTTATTATCTGAAGAAGCTATTAAACGCTCAATTGAAGAGCAGTCTTATGGTAAAGATTTGGTATTAAATGTGCCCATTCGTTTCGGATTAGGTTGGGGGCTCCAAAATAAAGAATTACCTATTGGCCCAAACCCAAATGTATTTTATTGGGGAGGTTTTGGCGGTTCCGTAATAATTATTGACCTCGATGCGAAACTAAGCATTTGCTATGTAATGAATAAGATGGTTTCAACACTCACTGGCGACCCTCGTAGTGAAAGGCTTATTGAAGCAGTATACAATTCTTTATGAATTTAAATGGACCAAGGAAAAACTTTACCATATTTTTCTTCTGCCCATGAATCTGTAGCGAAAAAATTAGCTTTAAAACCATTTTCATAATTTTTTTCGTAATATGTTTTCACATGACGACCCATTCTTATTTTATCGTAATCAACTCTTGTGGCACGGTGTATCTTTAAATTCTCTTCGTAATGTTTCGTGCTAAGTTCTATACTGCATTTCCAAAAAGTGGCTTTTTCCTTCATAAACAATTTTTGTTTCCCTTTATCTTCTTCGATCCACGATACGAAACAAACATCATCTTCACCTCTTAGACAAAGATCTAAATATTGCAATCGAGATTCAAATCCTCCTTCACTAGAAGCCCAGTAACCGCCCCAATAACTCGTTAAAACAATTATTATGCGTCCCTTTAATTCCCTTACAGTTGGCCATAGATGATTGTTCTTCCTAAAGTCACTATGCGTATAAAGGTAATTAGGTGATAGAGTATCATTTATCACTTTATTTAGCTTTTTAATTCCATATAGTTCGCTTGGTTCGTTATTTGCATCAACTATACAATCTTTTAATTCAATGAATAGAGTTATTGGCGCGTGTTCATTATTCTGTTCATCTGACCAGTCCTTCAATAATGAGAACCAGTTCGATAGCAATAAATCTCCAGGATTTCCATCTACATTAATTGCAGTATCAACATGTTTAGGTAAGTGATATACTTCAAAATCGTTAATTTCTTGAATTCTGTCGTCGTGAATGTCGTATTCAAGACCTCTTACGCCGTGGTTGAGTTGTTTTCGTATAGACATATTAAAAGAATTGTGACTTGTCTTAAAAAAAGCTTTATGATAAGGAATATCCCATGTAGTTTCTTTCGAACTCATTAATTTTTTCGCTCATTCTATAATAATGTAGTAAGTAATGAAATATACTCCAATCCTATAAATTCTTTTCATAAAATTCACATAAACTATATTACTATTTTTGCGTAATAATAAATTGATT
Source organism: Promethearchaeota archaeon (assembly GCA_019894655.1). Next base: position 1,314 of record JAGXNZ010000157.1, read on the forward strand.
TAAAATAAAATTAAATGAGTTAAATAAACAATCTATTCTATTGAAAAAGCAGAAAACTGTTGAAATTAATATCACTGGAATCGTTCAAGGCGTAGGTTTCAGACCCTTCCTGTACAACTTAGCTCGTTCTTTGAATCTAAATGGGATTATATTAAATAGAGGAAATGCCGGTGTTAGGTTAATTCTTCAAGGAAATTCAAACGAAATAAACACTTTTATAGAAAATATCAAACTCAAGAAACCAAAAATATCTTTCATTGAAAATCTAGTTGTTAATGAAATAGAAGTTAACGATGAGTATACAACTTTAAGAATTGAAAAAAGTGAAGAAGGAAGGGGAATTAGCTTAACACTTCCTCCCGATATCGCTATTTGCAATAAATGTTTAATAGATATGCGAAATCAAGATTTAAAGAAGTATTATAATTATCCTTTTGTCGCATGTGCTGTTTGCGGGCCTCGATACACAACAGTAAAAGAATTGCCATACGATCGAGAACGAAGTACAATGGCACATTTCCCCCTTTGCAAAAAAGCTGAACCAGAATCTTGTGTTAAAGAGTATACTAATTTTCAAAATAGGCGATTTCATGCTCAAACATTTGCTTGTTCGGTATGTGGTCCAAATTATAGACTATACGATAAGAGAAAAACACTAATTAAAAATACTAATATTAATGCAATCTTAGGAGAAACTGCCAAAAGGATAAATGAGGGTGAAGTAGCAGCAATTAAAGGGATAGGAGGAGTTCATTTGGTGTGTCTTGCTAACAATGATAAAACGATATTAAAGCTCCGTAGAAGGAAAGGACAAAGGAAAAATAAACCTTTCGCATTAATGGTTCCAAATCTTAAAACCATAGATGAGTTCTTCTCAATATCAGAAAAAGAAAAAGCACTTTTAACCTCTTTTCGTAGACCTATTGTATTATTAGAAAAAAACGAAAACTTCGATAAATCTCAGATTAGTTCATTTGTAGCTCCAGGATTAAACAATGTTGGGATAATGCTTCCTTATACAGGAATTCATTATATGTTATTCGATTATGTCGGGAATCAACCGTTAATATATACAAGCGGCAACAAATCAAATATTCCAATGGCAATTGAAAATGACAAAATTTTTGACCAGCTCTACAGTTTGGCAGATTTCTTTCTACTTCATAATAGAAATATTTACCAAAGAGCTGATGATAGTGTAATAAGAATGCACAATGACAAAGTGAAACTTATTAGACGATCACGAGGTTATGTTCCAGAGTATTTAGCACTGCCATTTGAAGTAAAAGCATCAGCTGCGATAGCGACTGGTCCGGAATTAGCTGTAACCGGTGCACTTCTGAGAAAAAATCGAATCTTTCCTACTCAACATATTGGAAATGTAACTCATTTAGAAACCTACGATTTTTTAAATCAATCTTTAAACCATATGAAAACATTACTACAGATAAGCGACTCTGAGATAGAATATATCGCATGCGATGCTCATCCAAGCTTCGCAACCACTAGACTAGCTCAAGAATTAGGTAATCAATATAATGTTGATATTTATAATGTTCAACACCATTTTGCTCATATACTGAGTTTAATGGCAGAGAATAATGTTAGCCTTAATGAGAAGATCTTAGGCATCTGCGTTGATGGAATTGGTTATGGGGCCGACGGGAATATCTGGGGTGGAGAGATTCTTGTAAGTGGATACAATGGCTACAAACGATTAGGTCAATTACAATACCAACCTATGATTGGAGGAGATCGCTGTACTAAATTTCCTGCTCGTATGGCGGCCTCCATCATCTTGAACTCTATGGAACTTGAAGAAAGTAAAAAAATCTTTAAGAATATTGGATTAATAAATGATTTGGAATACGAAGGTGTGGAATTAAATGCAATTATCTCTCAATTTGAGCACTCTAATAAAGCTTCTTATGACCAAAACATACCATTAACGAGTTCTACCGGTAGGATATTTGATACTATAAGCTATCTTTTAGGAGTTTCAAACCTTAAAACGTATAGAGGAGAACCTGCCATGAAACTTGAAGGGTTTGCCTCAAGAGGGAACCCCGATAGAGTTGATTTAGAAATTAAATATTACAAAAAAGATGGTATGTTCTTCATAAATACTTCAGATTTAGTTTTAAATATATTAACTCTTCTTGAAAATCCCGAAATTAATCGAAATGATATCGCAGCAAAATTTCATTTGATTTTTGGAGAAGTATTTGCTGATTTAGCCATATTAGCTGCTGATCTTCACAAAATTGATAAAATTGGGCTGACTGGGGGAGTAGCTTATAACAGACTATTTTCAAATGCAGTAAAGGATACAATTTTAAAAAAAGGATTAATTTTTTTAGAACACAATAAAATTCCACCTGGAGATGCAGGAATTAGCACTGGTCAATTAATTGGTGGTCTTTTCAAACATTCATCTTAAATGATTCGTTGCTTGTGGAACATGTCTCGAGCGATGTAAATTCGAAGCGATTACAGTAAACGATAAAGCAGAAATAAACCAAGATAAATGTGTAGGATGTGGTTTATGTGCCGTCACTTGTCCGGAAAAAGCACTTACAATGGTTCGATTTGAAAGAGAGAAGATACCCGGAGCAAATTAGTGTTATTTAATTTTTTTTTAATATGTATTCTTAAAAAAAGACTATACTGTAAAATCTTATCATATTAATAATTCAATTTAATAATTCTAATGTGATAAAATACATATTGGATGTGATATAAAAAAATGGGAGGATTATTTGGAGTTTTCTCCAATACGGACTGCGTAGAAGATGTTTTTTACGGCACGGATTACCATTCGCATTTAGGAACTAAGAGAGGGGGTATGGCGATTAAAAACTCGGGTGGTTTTCAGAGATTCATAAAAGATATAACAACTAGCCAGTTTAGATCTAAGTTTGATAAGGAATTAAAAAAAATGCATGGAAATAAAGGTATTGGAATAATTTCGGATTATGAAGATCAACCTTTAATCATAAGCTCCCGTTTAGGTGTATTTGCTATTGCCACAGTTGGAAAAATTAACAATATCGAAGAAATCGCAAATGGAGCGTTAGATAATGGAACTCATTTTTCAGAGATGCATGGTAGTGAAATAAATCCTACGGAATTAGTTGCCACTATCATCAGTCAAGGCAATTCATTCAAGGAGGGCATTCAAAAAGTCCAAAAAATGATTGATGGGTCTTGTACGCTCCTTCTTTTAACTGAAAATGGGTTATATGCTGCACGAGATTTATTAGGAAGGACTCCCCTCATTATAGGTAAAAAACAGGGAGCAATAGCAGTTACTATGGAAACATGCGCTTTTCCTAACCTTGGATATGACATAGTGAAGTATATGGGACCTGGAGAGATTATTTTTATCAATCAACAGGGATTCGAACAACTAGTTGCTCCAGGCGATAAAATGCAAATTTGTTCCTTTCTATGGGTATATTATGGATACCCGGCTTCTAATTATGAAAACATTAATGTAGAAGATGTTCGTTATAGATGTGGAGCTCTTTTACGAAGAGAGGATGATTTAGATATTGACATCGTAGCAGGTATTCCTGATTCTGGGACAGCTCATGGATTAGGATACGCTAGCGAGTCTAAAATTCCATATGCAAGACCATTTGTAAAATATACTCCAACTTGGCCTCGGAGTTTCATGCCGGAAGAGCAGTCCGTTAGAGATAAAGTTGCAGAGATGAAACTAATTCCAATAAAAGAACTTATTACTGGCAAACGACTTCTCTTTTGTGAAGATTCTATTGTAAGAGGTACTCAACTAAGAAGACAAGTCGAGCGTTTATTTGAATCGGGTGCAAAAGAAGTTCATATGAGGCCTGCTTGTCCTCCACTTGTATACGGTTGTAAATTTTTAAACTTTTCTCGATCACGCTCAGAACTAGATTTAGCAGGAAGGTGGGCTATTAAAGAACTAATAGGTGAAGATCTTGAAAATCCTGCAGAATATACTAATCCCGAATCTGAAAAATATAAGGCAATGGTTAATGTTATACGCGAGGAATTGCATTTAACGACATTAAAATATCAGAGGTTAGAAAATCTAGTTAAAGCTATTGGATTACCTAAAGAAAAGCTATGTACATATTGTTGGGATGGTGTAGAATAGCAATTTTAAACAAATATCTAAATTCGATCTGATGATATAGATTTTTCCATTTCTATTATTTTATTTACAGA
>JAGXNZ010000158.1 GCA_019894655.1 Promethearchaeota archaeon
ACAGAGCCAGAAAGAGGTTCTGATGCTGTCCATATGCTAACCACATGTGAAGAACAAGGAGATGGAAGTTACATTTTAAACGGGCAAAAAATATATCAAACTAATGGAAGCAAAGCAGATTGGGCTGTAGTTTATGCTGTTACCGAAAAAAATAACGGGAACACGATGGCTCAATTTTTAGTTGATACATCTTGGGATGGTTGGTCTTCGGAGCGAGTAAACATTCCATGGACCCCGAGGATACATATCGGAAAAGAAACAATGTCAAACCTAAAAGTTCCATCTGAATGCGTGCTAGGTATGCCAGGCGAAGGTAGATCACATTTATTTGAGGGTCTTAATCTAGAACGATTGGGTATTGTTTGTTTAAATTTAGCTGAAGCTTGGAACGCAATTACTCACGCAGTAATATACGCTAATATGAGAAAACAGTTCGATAAAGAAATCCTGAAATATCAAGGAGTAGGATTTCCTCTTTCTGACTTATGGGCGCAAACAATGAGTATGACGTTAGCATGCTTAAATATTTGTCAAACGATTGACGATAAGATGGAGCAAGCAGGTACATTACCAAAGGAGTTTAACTTAGCACTGGTCGCTACTGCATCCCAATTGAAATTTCTTAGCACGAAACTGTGTGAACGAGTGGTTTATGAAAGCGCTAATTTAATGGGTGGTGCTGGAGTTTGTGATAACACACTAATGCATGATCTTTTAGGAATTACTAGAATTCAGGAAATTGGTGGGGGTACAAGGCAAGTACAACAATATATTATGAGTTTAACTCTAAGACAGTTATATAAACTACTTTAATGATTTATTTTTTTAAATTAAAAATAGTTTTTTTATTCTTTTTTTAGTTGAAAACAATTATAAGTGAGTAAATCAAACTCTATATATATTGAATTTAAGATATTTGAATTTTAATTATGAAAATAGAAGATATTCAAGATATCATTTATGAGAAAGAAGAAAACGGGATTTGTACTATTACTTTTAATAGACCTGAAAGAAGAAACGCACTCTCGTATGTAACCTTTTTAGAAATCCGTACAGTTTTAGATGATATGGAGAAAGATAAGAATGCTCGAGTTTTAATAATGACTGGCTCACCGGAGGGTAAAGCTTTTTCTTCAGGAGGATATTTTAACATGAAAATGGTGACTCAAATTCCCGAAGATTTAATGAAAGATATTGATTTGATGGATATCGCTCAAAAAAAAACATGCATGAAATTTTGGAATTTTAATAAACCTGTGATTGCTGCTATAAACGGGTTAGCTTTAGGTGCTGGTTTTACAATGCCCTTGGCGGGTGCTGATTTAATCTATATGGCTGATGATCCTGAAACTTATTTAGCATTAATATTTGTTAAACGAGCAATTATACCTGAGTTTGGACTTTCTTTCTTACTTCCACTTTATATTGGATTCCAAAAAGCAAAGGAAATATTATATTTTGGAGAAAAAATCTACGCTAATGAGGCTGAAAAATTAGGATTGATTAATAAAGCAGTACCTCCTGAAGAACTGATGGCCATTGTGAGAGAAAAAGCCAAAGCTTTAATACCCCCAAAAGGACCGAGTTCTGCTTTAAAATTAATGAAAAAGACTATGCATGACTACTTTAGAGATATATTATCAAAGACCCTAGATAAAGAAAATGAAGCCCTTCAAGCAGCTTTTAAAACGCACGATTTTAGGGAATCGACTAAATCATTAAAAGATAAAAGAGATCCAATTTTTAAAGGAAAATGAACGAAAATAACATAACTACAAACTAAGGTTAATTCTAATTAAAATGACAGATCAAAAAATTGGATTTGATAATGAAAAATATCTTAAAGAACAATCTAAGAGCATCCTAGATCGAGCAGCTCAATTTGGGAATAAACTATACCTTGAATTTGGCGGAAAGCTCGTATACGATTATCACGCTTCACGAGTGCTACCTGGATTTGATCCAAATGTAAAAATGAAGCTTCTAAAGGTGCTTAAGGATAAAATAGAGGTTATTATTTGTATATACTCTGGAGATATAGAACGAAGGAAGATCAGAGCAGACTTTGGCATAACTTATGACATAAATGCAATGAAATTAATCGACGATCTTCGAGATGGAGAAATAAACGTAAGTGGCGTAGTAGTTACACGATACAATGGTCAAGAAATAGTAAAACAATTCATGAATAAATTAGAGCGCCGTAATATTAAGGTTTATACGCATAAGTTGATTAGGGGATATCCAACCAATATTGATTTAATCATAAGTGAAGAGGGGTATGGTACTAATCCTTACATCGAAACTTCCAAACCGATAATAATAGTTACTGCACCCGGTCCTGGTAGTGGAAAACTGGCAACATGTCTATCCCAAATATATCACGATCATATAAGGGGGGTAGATGCGGGCTATGCTAAATTTGAGACGTTTCCAATTTGGAATTTACCATTGAAACACCCCGTAAATATGGCGTATGAATCTGCGACTGCTGACCTTGGTGATTTTAATCAAGTAGATCCTTTTCATCTTGAAGCTTATAATATAAAGGCAGTTAACTATAACAGAGATGTAGAGATTTTTCCAGTAGTTAAGAAAATAATGCAAAGAATTATGGATAGTAGATTGGTCTATAAATCACCTACGGATATGGGCGTAAATAAAGCAGGTTTTGCAATAATCGATGATGATCTGGTACAACAAGCTGCAAAACAGGAACTTATCAGAAGGTATTTGCGATATAGTTGTGAATATGCGATGGGCTTTTCAGATAAGAATACTGTTCAAAAAGCGGAATTGTTGATGAAAGAACTGAATCTCACGGTACTTGATCGAAAAGTTGTAAATGAGGCTCGACAGGCTTCTATAGCTGCTAAAAAAAAAGGGAAAGGGAACGAAGGAGTATTTGCTGGAGCTGCATTACAATTGGCAAATGGAAAAATTATAACTGGGAGCAATTCTCCTTTGATGCATGCCGCTTCAAGTTTAATCCTAAATACAATTAAAGAGTTGGCGGGTATCCCCAAAAATATACATCTTCTATCTCCTAATATTTTGGAATCCATTAGTTATTTAAAATCTGAAATTTTCAATAACAAACGATTAAGTCTCAATCTTGAAGAAACTCTAATTGCTTTAAGCATCAGCGCAGATTTTAACCATTCTACTAAAGTAGCCATAGATAAACTTAAAGAATTAAGTGGATGTGAAATGCACTCTACTCATATACCCACTCCAGGAGATGAAGCTGGTTTAAGGCGATTAGGTCTTAATATAACATCTGATCCAAACTTTTCGTCGAAAAGCCTATTTATTACTTAAACATTTTATGTCAATATCTAGTTTTGAGATCTTCTCGAAATTCTTATTAAATGTGTTTGATATTTACTATTTTTATAATGAAAATATAATTAGTATTGATATTATCAGAGAAGTGTAAAATAAAATTGATAGAAGCGAATAATGGTAATACGCGATTTATATTTATTACGGGAGGCGTAATGTCCGCCGTAGGAAAAGGTGTAGCAACAGCAAGTTTAGGAAAAATACTCCAATTCCGGGGATTCAACATCTCTGTAGTTAAAATTGATCCTTACCTCAATGTTGATCCCGGAACACTTAATCCAATAGAACATGGCGAATGTTTTATAACTGAAGATGTATGGGAGTTTACACCTGTTCATGGATCAGACGAAAGGTCGTATAAAATCTCTGAAATAGATCAAGATTTTGGAACTTATTCAAGGTTCCTTGGTATTGAGATGCATCCTTCTCATAACATTACCTCTGGGCAAATTTATCTTTCAACAATATTAAGGGAGAGAAAAGGGAAATTTTTAGGTAAGACTGTTCAATTAATCCCTCACGTAACTAATATTATAAAAGAAAGATTGATGGAAATATCCAAAAATGAAAATTTAGATGTGCTTTTAATCGAATGCGGAGGGACTGTAGGCGATTTAGAATCCAGCATTTTTCTAGAAGCTTTTCGTCAAATTAAATTGGAATTCCATAATCGAACTGCTCTAGTTCATGTCACACTCGTTCCTTATTCTCGCGCAGTTGGTCAACAAAAGTCCAAACCTACTCAGCATTCTGTTAAAATGCTTCAAAGTATGGGATTACAACCTGATATAATAATAGGAAGAAGTGAAAAGCCTCTCACAGATGATATTAGATCAAAAATATCCCTCTATTCGAACGTTCCCGAAGCTGCAGTAATTTCGAATCCGGATTTAGATATTGTGTATGAGCTACCGATATTATTTGAAGAACAAGGATTAGGAGACTTTCTCTGCGAACTAATAGATTTAAAAGCTAAGTTAGTATCTTATAGCGAAGTTAACAATTATTCGGAATGGCTGAAAATGGTCGAGATGTATAAGAGCGCAAATAAAATTATAAAAATAGCAATGCCCGGAAAATATTTCAACATCTCAGACTCATATATCTCAATAAATGACGCCTTAGAACACGCTGCAGCTCATCAGGGTTATAAAACTGAATTGAAAATGATAAATATAACAGAAGAAACTGACATTGAAGAAGAATTGAAAGATTGTGACGGTATTTTATTAACTCCGGGGTTTGGGAAGCGAGCAGTGGAGGGTATGATAAAATCTGCTGAAGTTGCAATGGAAAAAAAAGTTCCGTTCCTTGGAATCTGCTTTGGAGCGCAACTTTTCTTTGCCGCCTTCTGTAGAAAGTATTTGGGAATGAAGGATGCTAACTCCTCAGAAATTAATCCTGAGACGCCTTTTCCAGTAGTAGATCTTTTGAAAAGCCAAGAAGATGTTACTGAAAAAGGTGGAACAATGCGTTTAGGTGCTCAGAAAATAATTATAAATGAAAATACAAAACTTTACGAGGCTTATAAACAAAAAGAAATTTTCGAGAGATTTAGGCACAGGTACCATATTCAAGAGCGATTTATAGACGAAAAAGCAAAAGAAAACGGGCTTATTATTTCAAGTCGAGATGAAACTGGCGAAATAATTAATAGCATCGAGTTAGATAGAGAAGATCATTGGATGATTGGAACGCAGTTTCATCCAGAGTTCAAATCTAGACCCTACGCGCCCTCAAAGGTTTATTACGATTTTATTAACGCATGCGCGATATATAAAAATAAAAGAAATAGAAATTAGTCGCGAATAGCTAAAACTGTTAAATCTTCCAAACTTCTCATACCCCTTGCCTCGGTATCGCTATAAGTTATATATTCGTTTTCACTTAACTCTACTTCTCCAGTATCAGTAGGAAAAACACCCCTTCCTTTTAATACTAAAAAAACAACAGGATGCGATCCATGGTGAGCTTCGATTTCTAAACCTTTTTTTAAAGATATACGAATTATCTTAAATTTTTCTGATTTATAGATAGGATCCTTTGCGGGTCCGTTTAAATTAAAATTTTGATTTTCAAATATATTTTTTGGCTCTATATTATTCACCTTTTAGGTTTACGATTACGATTTATTTTTTTTATAATATAGTTGCGATTTTAAAACTTTTTCTTCAGAATTATAAGATAATGATAAAGGCAGAAAGTAGAGCTCCATTCAATGAGATTTAATAAATTTTAAATTCATCAAAAATAAAATAATTCTACTCTTAATTGATTTCAAGAATTTTTTTTACTAAGTTTTTCTTATCCTCTAGATTTGCTTGGCGAGATATCATGATCCTCTGAGCCTGAGGAGAACCCGCACCATGCATCGATTCAGTTCTATAGCTTACGGAAGCAACTCCCATTGTAAGATTTTCAATGAATCGAAGAACTTTATATCGATCTTCAACGCATATTCCTTCACATGTCGTTAAATACTTCTCGATTAAAGGGCCTATCTCCTTTGACTTGAGATCAGCTTCAGAGGGCATAGTACATATCATTCCACCTGCAATATCTTCAGCTAATCTCCCGATCTCGTAGGGAAAGCGCGTAACATTCTGTTTACATACATTTGCTAATAACATATCCATTTCGTAATTACCCGCTTCTCTCTGAAATCCTAAAGAACTACACGCTACACCACAACTATAGATTGTTTCGTTAAGATGGGTCATCTCAACTAATTTATCTCTTACATGCGATGCTTTATCAGTTCCGTTATATTCAGAGATTAAGGCGGTAGCACCAATTAATACATCTCCTACTCCAACTTTACATCCACCATAGGATTGTCTATGAAAACCAGCAAATCGGTTAACTAACTCACTTGTGAAATCTACTTCACCATTCAAGAAAATGTTCTCATTAGGAACAAATACGTTATCAAAAATAACAAAGATCTCTTGACCCCCAAATTTGAAGTTACCAATATCTAACTCATCGGGCTCAATTTTTCGCGTATCACACGATTGCCTACCATAAATCATAGTTATTCCTTTTTCGTTAGTATCTATTCCAAAGCTTACGGCATATTCCTCTTCTCCAGATCTCAACGCGAGAGTAGGCATAATTATTGCTCTGTGTGAGTTTAAAAATCCAGTTTGATGTACTTTAGCCCCTCGAACGATAATTCCATCATCACTTGTATCAACCACATGCAAATAAGCGTCGGGATCCGATTGTTCCTTAGGTCTCTTACTCCTATCTCCTTTTGTATCTGTCATAGCACCGTCGACCATGAGATCTTCCCTTTGAACTTCTATCCAATACTTATTAAATCGCGAATGGTAATCAGTGTCATATTTTTTATCCAATTCATAGGTAATACTATATAAGGAATTTGCTGCGTCAAAACCCACGCATCTTTGGAAGCAACAGGCTGTATGCTGGCCTAACAACCGCTGCATTTTAACTTTGTTAATTAAATCTTCGGTTGATTGATGAATGTGGGTAAAGCGGTTTATAATTTCACCAGTTAAATGAGATTTTGTTGTCATCAAATCTTTATACTCGTCCATCTGAGCTAATTCATAGATTTTCATAACGGTGTTTATCGATGGTTTAATGATTGGATGATTCCAAAATTCTTCTACCTTTTCACCGAACATATACAGATTAACAGGTCGTTGAATGCTTTTTAAATACTCTTCTGCAGTCTTTAATGTCAATTTTAATTCTTCTCTTATTTTTTTATAATTAGATATATTTCACTTAGTTTTTAAAAATAGTTCTAATACTAGCAAACTCTTTTATCATTTCTTATTAAATCATTATTTTACTCAGTTTCTAAAATTGTTGCAACCCCTTGACCTCCACCAATACATGCCGTAGCGAGCCCGTATCGCCCTTTTTCCTTATTCAAGATTCTAGCAAGAGTGCCAATTAATCTTACTCCCGTTGCACCTAATGGATGTCCTAAAGCGATTGCTCCTCCTTTAATGTTTATGCGTTGTAGGTCTATATCTAAATTTTTCCTTGCAAACAAGGGCACGATGGCGAAAGCTTCGTTGATCTCCCAAAAATCAATATCTTGAACACTCAAATTTAATTTATTTAGTGCTTTTTTACTAGCTGGAACTGGACCAGATCCCATAATTCCGGGATTTACTCCCGTCCAAGAGATTGATCTTATTGTTGCTAAAGGTTTAATGCCTAACGCCTCTGACTTTGTTCTTGACATTAATACGCAGCATCCCGCTCCAGTGTTAAGGGGTGAGCTATTACCTGCAGTTATTTGTGGCATCTCATTAATCCCTTTAGATACTAACTTTAAATTAGCCATGGTTTCAATATTTGATCCTTCTCTAATTGATTGATCGTATTTAATTATCGTTTTTGATCCATCTGGCTTTATTCCATCAATAGGGAGTATTTCTCCGTCAAAATACCCATCATTACGAGCTCTTGCTGCCTTTTGATGAGATTCAAGGCTAAAACGATCCATGTCAGTTCTTGTTATATCCTGATTTTGTTCCCATAATTTTTGAGCGGTTTGTAACATTGAAAATCCAGTATCCAAATCATATTTTGCATGGTTAGGATAATGACGAATATCTGCTAATTCAATATGTTTCATCGTTAAATCAGTTCCTCTTGGTATACGAGTCATATGTTCCATTCCAGCAGCCAGAACGATATCAGCATTACCAGTCATGATTTCCATCGCGCCAATATGAACGCTAGACATTGACGATCCACATTGCCGATCAACTCCCATTGCTGCAACACTTATAGGAAGTTCAGCCAGAAAGAGAGGGTGACGCCCTCCATATAGAAAGTTTTCTTTTACTTGATTCGCACATCCTACGATGAGTTCATCTATCTCCGAGGAGTCAAATTCTGCTCTACTGACTAACTTTTTTAAGACTAATGAAAGCAATCTGTCTGCTGAAATTTGATGAAATACATCCCTTTCAGGTTGATTAGGGCGACTTCGAGAGAATGGAGTTCTTAAATAGTCAATTATTACACATTCTTCTAATTCTCCCATTTTATTTCAACTCACTTGCCAATAAATTCTGGTTCTTTTTTATCATTAATAGCACTTATTCTCCAATTTTGGTTTCAATTAGATAAATTTCTCTTGGTTATTAAAAATGATTCTAATATTTGTTAACTCGTTTATTGTTTACATATTAATTAAATTTATTTTCTTATTACCCAGAACTTTATTCCTTTTTCTTTTATAAATTCCGCTTTTGTAAATGGAGTTGAATCTAAAAATGTTTTGAAAGTTTTTTCATTGTAAAATCGTGATGAACCTGCTTCAGAAAACTTATGTGTAATATCATATAGCTTAAATGGTTCCTTAGGAGCAAAAGTATCGGGAACCACACTCTCTCCTATAAGCAAGATTCCTTTATCATTTAACAACAAATATAAATCCTTGAAAAGTTGTCTCCTATATTTTTCGTTTGGATTCATCTCATGAAGAACTTGATTTAATATAATTAAATTAAACTTATCTTTAGTGTTGCGAGCATATTCATTAGTGGATATTTTATAAATCTTAATCCTTTCATTCCATTTATTTTGATCTACTAATTTTTGTGCAAATTTTATTCCATTGGGGTCAATATCGGTTCCTACAAATCGAGCTTTTTCATATACTTTAGCCCATGTTTCAATATTAAATCCATAACCACATCCTACTTCGAGAATGCTGCCTTGCTTATTCAAGTTTTTACAAAAATCTGTAAAAGATTTAGTGAATATTTTTTCAATTAATTTTCCAAATCTTCTGCTCCTCTCTTGTAAATCTTTAACGACATCACCAGGCAATTTAAGAAGGTCCATCGTTTTACCTGTTTTAAAATTTTTCAACATAATTTCCTGAGCTAGAGCAATATTATAAAAGGCTCCAAGAGTTCCCCCAATATAAGAAATGTGATTATGATCTATTAGCAAATCATACACAAAAGGAGCTGTTTTTAAACTTTTTTTGTTCAAATCATCTATTTCAAACAAACCACATTCAAGTGCCAAATGGAGCCAAGCATCTAGGTAAATGACATCAAGATTTAACCTTTCAGCAAGCTCATCAAGAGTAAATTTAGCCACATTATATATATCTGCTTTTGATATTGATTTGGTTTTTTCATAAAGATAATCAAAAATCCCTAATTTCCTACCTATCCCAATTAAGATGATAGTATTAAACCCATAAAGACTATCTATAGCAAATTTTTTGATTTGGTCTTTTATTGAAATTTCTGCCCTATCTTGATTATTCCTTGAAATCTCTTCCACCTTTTATTTAAATGTTCCTTAAATTTATTCGAATAATAAAACTTAAAAATTATTCGATTCTACTAGAAATCACCATAGTTTAAGTGATTCATATTCTAAAAAAAATAAAAATTTCATTAAAAAGGTAAAATAAATGAGTTTAAAATTTACTGAAGAACAAGAAATGATTCGGGAAAGCGTAAGAGAATTTGCACAAAGTAAAATTGCACCTATTGCGCTTGAAATGGAAAATACTAAAGAGATTCCGAAAGATGTAGTAAAAGGAATGGCAGAATTAGGACTTATGGCATGTACTGCAGATGAAAAGTATGGTGGTCCGGGATTAGATGCGGTAACTGCTGGGGTGATCGCAGAAGAATTAGCAAAGGCAGACTGTACTGGTTCCACTTGTGTTTTTTACTTGGTTCCCGCATCCTGGGGTTTTCTTTTGAATAAATACGGAACAGAAGAAGCAAAACAAGAAATATTTCCTAAGGTTGTTTCGGGAGAGTGGTTCCTTGGTATCGCAACAACAGAAAGTGATGCAGGTTCTGACGTAGTTGGCACCAAAACTACAATAAAGCCAGATGGTGATGATTATATCGTAAATGGTGAAAAAATGTATATAAGTGGAGTGCGAGAAGCGGTTACGGGGGGTGGAGGGCACATTACGATTGCTCATCAGACACCTGAACTTGGATCAAGAGGGATGACGACGTTTTATTTACCATTAACGGATAAGGGAATTACTCCAACGTATCTAGATGATTTAGGTCGAGAAGGGATTTCTTGTGGCGGTTTTACAATAGATAATGTAAAAATCCCTAAACATTACATATTAGGAGAAGAAAATAAGGGATTCCATATAATCCATGAAGGATATGAGTACGCAAGAGCATTAATTGCGGTGATTTGTGCCGCTGCTGGCTTGAAATCGTTAGAAAACGGAATAAATTACATTAAAGAACGGAAATCATTTGGAAAACCTTTAGCACAATACCAAGAAATTAATTTTAGATTAGCTGAACATTACACTAGATTAAATATGTTAAGAGATTTAGGTTATAAAGCGCTAAAGAGCATTGATTTAGAAAATGAAGGCAAATTAGGTAGATTCGAAACAAGTAAAGTTGTTGCAATGGCTAAAATGTTTTGTTCTGATTGGGCTTGCGATGCTATTAATGATGTTATGCAATGGCAGGGTGCTTTTGGGTACTCACGAGAATGTAAAGACCAAGCTGCATGGAGAGCCGTTAGATCATTTTCCCTCGCTGAAGGAACAAAAGAAATAATGAAGATGATTGTAGCTAGAGAAGTTCTTGGTAAAAAGCAATATTAATTAACTTTTTTTATATTTTTAATATCATTCTTTAACTCTTAAAATGTAGTGATTAATTTTTTAATCTAAATTTAATTTAATAGAATATGAGATTTATTGTATGCGTAAAGCAAGTTCCCGATACAACTGAAGTAAAAATTGATCCTGAAACGAACACATTAAAAAGAGAGGGGGTACCTAGCATATTGAACCCTTTTGATCAGTTCGCACTTGAAGAAGCTATTAAGATTAAACAAGAAGATGATGAGATTATTGTTATTTCAATGGGACCACCTCAGGCTAAAAGAGCATTATTGAAGTGTCTTGCATTAGGAGCAGATAAAGCAATCTTGCTTACTGATAAAGCTTTTGCTGGTGCTGATACTTGGGCAACATCTTATACTCTTACCCAGTGTATCAAGAAAATTGGTGATTTTGATGCCATTTTTTGTGGTTTACAAGCCATTGATGGAGACACTGCTCAAGTAGGTCCTGAAATTGCTGCTCAATTAGGTATACCTCAAATTACATATGTCGAGAGTATTGAAAAAGTAGAAGGAAAAAAAATGACTGCAAAAGTTCAAACTGATGATGGATATAAAATCGTAGAAGCAAGACTTCCAGTACTAATAACAGGAATAACTCCATCATCATTTGAACCAACTAATCCTCCCATGATGAGTATAATAAAAGCAAATAAAAAACCGTTTTCTACGTGGACTATTGATGATCTAGGGGGCAACAGCAATAATTATGGATTGAATGGTTCATTAACCGAAGTTATTAAAGTATATTCACCTCCTGTAAGACAACAAGGTATTATTATTGAAGAGGAGGAACCTGAAGCTGCAGTTAAAAAATTAGTTGAATTATTATCTAAAGATAAGGTGATTTATTTTTGATAACAGTGGACAAGGAAAAATGCACTGGTTGTGGATTATGTGAAAAATCTTGTCCATTTGGAGCAATAATAATAGTGGAAAAAATTGCTGTAATAGGAGATGAATGTACTCTTTGTGGGGCCTGTGTTGAACAATGCAATTTAAAAGCTATATCTATCCAACGGAAAAAACTTAAAGATGTTGACTTATCCAAATATCAAGATGTGTGGATAGTTGTAGAAATAAGAGATGATAATGTAAGAAATGTATCTTTTGAATTATTAGGCAAAGCAATAGAGCTCGCGGATGAGTTAAAACAAGATCCATGCGTACTACTTATAGGAAATAATGTAAAAAGATTCACACAAGATTTTTCCAATCGGGGTGCTAAAAAAATTTATGTAGCTGAACATGAAGATCTTAAAGATTATCATACCGAAACATTTTCTTCTGTTATCACAGGAATAATTTCAAAACATAAGCCAAATATTGTTTTATATCCCGCAACTATATCTGGAAGAGACTTAGCACCAAGAGTAGCGGCAACTCTAGAATTAGGACTTACTGCTGATTGTACGGGTTTGTCTATACGAGATGGAATGTTATTGCAAACAAGACCAGCATTTGGTGGAAACATAATGGCAGATATTATATGCCCTATTTCTCGACCACAAATGGCAACGGTTAGACCTAATGTTATGGAATTAGCATCAATTAAAGACAATGGGAATGCTGAAATCATAGAAATACCGGTAAATGTAGACCTTCAAGCTTTAAAGATAAAAACCAAAGAAGTAATCAATGCACCCAAGCTTGAATGTGGTCTTCCCGTTTGCGAGGCAGATGTAATCGTTTCTGGAGGAAGAGGGGTTGGATCTAAGGAGAATTTTAAGATACTCGAAGATTTAGCAAACGTTTTAAAAGGAGCTGTAGGAGCAAGTAGAGCAGCAGTTGATTTAGGGTGGATTCCTAAATCACAACAAGTAGGACAGAGTGGAACTACAGTTTCTCCAAAAATTTATATTGCGTGTGGAATATCAGGAACGATCCAACATTTAGTTGGAATGAAAAGTAGCGATATAATCATAGCGATAAATAAAGATTCTAAAGCTCCGATATTCGATGTAGCAAATTATGGGATTGTAGGTGATCTGTGTGAGGTCGTACCTATATTAACCGAAGCGTTAAAGAAAAAATTATCTGAAACTTAATAGAATTATTTCACTCTTTTTATTATTTTTTTTATTAGTATTTTCATTTTTTTCCTATAGGACAAACGTCAATACAAATATTACACCAAATCACGGTATTTTCTGATAATTTATTTACGTTCTTCAAGCAATAAGTAAGGCATAATTCTTTGTTATACTTGCCCTCCTCTAAAGCACCAGCAGGACAAGAGTTAAGGCAAAGGGTGCAATTTTCACAATATTCACTCTCGTAAATAGGTGTTCCATGCGATAATTCTACATTGGCTACTAAAGCTCTTAATCTCACTTGAGATCCAAAAGATTTTGTGATTAAGAGATTATTTTTTCCTATTAGACCTACTCCAGCTAGAGCAGCAGCATCTTTTAAGTATAATCCTGGTTCATAAGGGATAATTTTTGACTTGAATCCTTTTTTGGCTAAAAAACTTTTGATTTGATGACATTGGTTTACTAAAATTGAATCAGCAAAGTGTAGACTTTTTCCTTTTTTCTCATCCCTACACCAAGCATCTAGATTTACATCGTATAAATGCATCCCAATTACAATAACAGTTTTAGCGTTCTCGAGATATGATTCTGGCCTATTCTCCTTATTAAATTTATTGAAATGAATTGGATCTCCAAATCCTATAAAGTCTATGCCCAATTTATCACAATAAGCAATGAGTTCATCAGTGAGTTCTTTATTCGCTACCATAATTTCGATTTAAGTTTATAGTTTATTTTTAAGAAATTGGATTTTTATTTTTTTTTCATTTAAACGAACTATATTTTGTAAAATGCTCTGTAAAAAATGTTCCTTAAAATTATCTATGTAAATTTTTAATTTAATATAAAGTGAAACCAAATAACTTATACCGATTTTTAATGAAAGATTAAGCTAACGCAATTAATAATTTATCCAGTTAATAAATAAGCTTAAAAATTGTTATTCGTTATCAATATGTTAAGAATATAAAAGAAGATAAGTACATTTTTGTCGATGCTATACAAGAAAGAGAGACCAGCCATTTTAATGCTTAAAGATGGTCGTTATTTCGAAGGGATTGGATTTGGAGCGACTAAAAAAGTATATGGAGAAATTGTATTCACTACAATTACGGGTGCGGGATATAATGAAACATTAACTGATCCTTCATATAAAGGACAGATAGTAGTTATGACTCATCCTTTGGTTGGAAATTACGGCGTTCCTGCTTGGCAGAAAGATTCCCACGGTATTCACAAATATTTTGAATCAGATTCGATAAAAGTAAGTGGATTTGTAGTCAATGAATGCTGCAAAAATCCTAGCCATTATGAAAGTGTGAAATCCTTAAACGAATTTCTTCTGGAAGAAAATATTCCTGGAATCGAATGGATTGACACAAGAGCAGTTACAAAAGTATTAAGAGAAGAAGGGGTGCAATTAGGAATGCTTGCAGTTTTCAACCCAGGAGAATCTCCTAATTTAGAAGAATTAAAAGAAGAAGTCAAAAAAGTGGAAGACCCAAACTTAAGAAACTTAGCAAGCGAGGTATCTACTAAAGAAGTTAAAATATTTACGCCTTTAAATTCTAAAGGTAAAATAGTGGTAATAGATTTAGGGGTAAAGAATAATATCCTCAGAAATTTCTTACAGAGGAAAATCGAAATAATTTTAGTGCCGCAAAACTTTACCTTTGAAATGATTATGTCTTACAAACCAAATGGAGTATTTATCTCCAATGGTCCCGGAGATCCTGCAAAATATGAAAACGCAATTGGAGTCGCTCAAAAGTTAATCAGTAATAGCATACCTACTATGGGTATTTGTTTAGGAAACCAAATAATTGGACTGGGTGCGGGGGGTTCATCTTACAAATTAAAATACGGTCATAGAGGAGGAAATAAGACGGTTATAAACGCCAAAACAAATCAATGTTATATCACATCTCAAAATCATGGTTTTTGTGTAAAAGATTTTGAATCAGGGGGATTTAGCGAATTTCTCACTAATATCGATGATAAATCAAATGAGGGCATAATTCACGAAACAAAGCCGATTTTTGCTGTTCAATTTCATCCTGAAGCCTCGCCTGGCCCTTTAGACTCTCTATATCTTTTTGATAAATTTATTGACTTAATGGAGCTATGATATTATGCCGTTAGATAAATCGATTAAAACAGCGCTAGTTCTTGGGTCTGGAGGGATTCGAATTGGACAAGCTGGAGAATTTGATTATTCTGGAAGTCAGGTTCTTAAAGCTTTGAAAGAAGAGGGTATTAAAACAATACTTATCAACCCAAATATTGCAACAATTCAAACTGACCCTGAATTATCTGATCAAGTCTATTTGCTCCCAATAAATGTAAAATATGTCGAAGAAGTTATAAAGAAAGAAAAACCTGACGGAATTTTATTAGCCTTTGGTGGACAAACAGCTTTAAATGTCGGAGTCGAGCTAAAAGAGCAAGGAATATTAAAAAAATATAATATACGCGTTCTTGGTACGCCGATAGAAGCGATCGAGGTTACAGAAGATCGAGATTTATTCGTAAAGGCTATGAATGAAGCAGATGCAAAAGTGTGCCGAAGTAAAGCGGTAACATCATATAAAGAGGCGATTAAAGTAGCTCAAGAATTTGGTTTTCCTTTAATGCTCCGAGTAGCTTATACTTTAGGAGGTAGAGGTTCAGGTATCATTGATAATATGAAAGATTTCGAAAGAATGGCAAAAAAAGGGTTAGCCCAATCTAGGATTAATCAAATCTTAATCGAGGAATCCGTATGGGGTTGGAAAGAAGTTGAATACGAAGTGGTACGAGATTCTGCTGATAATTGCTTTATAAACTGTAATATGGAAAATTTTGATCCCGTAGGAATCCATACCGGAGAGAGTATTGTAGTAGCACCGAGCCAAACCCTAACCAACGAAGAATACCACATGCTTCGTTCTGCGTCAATTCGTGTTATTAGAGGTCTTGGGATTATCGGTGAATGTAATATTCAATACGCGCTAAATCCTTTTTCAAAAGAATTTCGTGTAATTGAAGTTAACGCCCGCCTTTCGAGATCATCAGCTTTAGCATCAAAAGCTACTGGTTATCCCTTGGCATATGTTGCTGCTAAATTAGCTATTGGTTATATACTTCCCGAGTTAAAAAATAAAATTACAGGGATAACAACCGCTTGTTTTGAACCAGCTTTAGATTATTTGGTATTAAAAATCCCAAGATGGGATCTAACAAAATTTCAAAAAGTCGATCGCCGCATAGGTAGTCAAATGAAATCAGTTGGAGAAGTAATGGCGATAGGAAGAACATTTGAAG
>JAGXNZ010000159.1 GCA_019894655.1 Promethearchaeota archaeon
ATTAGAATTAATTACTGATTTATATTACTGTTCATGAAAAAAGTTTAACAATACGAGCACCATCAAGTCCTCGAAGCATTTCCTCACGCTATCTCCTTCTATCGCAACGGTGGGATATACAACTTTAGTTCCATCTTCGTATTTCTCAAATTTCGGTAAACCAAGCTCTTGTTTAAAATTCTTTTCTGAAATGGCTCCTTCTAAATCTCTTTTATTGAGCTGGATTACGAATGGAACGTTCTGTTCGCTTGTAAAACTAAGTAATTCCCGAAAACTCCTTTTGTTTTGCTCGATTTTCTTCGGATCGGAGTCTGCAACGAAAACTACGCCATCAGCACCGTCTAACACATACTCGCGAGTGGATAAGAACCGTTCTTGCCCAGTAGCAGTCACGATTTGGGTTACAATATTAAATTTTACCTTCTCAAGGTTAAGATAGAAAGACAATCTCACCGAATCTTGCCATAATGTTCTTCCGTCGGTGGTCTCGATAGAATAACCTCGATTGAGTTTTACTCCGTCGAACTTTTCCCTTAACCTGAAGTAGTTTGTAGTTTTTCCCGACTCGCCTGGACCCCAATAAACAACTTTAAACTGCAATATTTCTTTGAGGGAATTAATCCCAGATTTACTGCTAATGTCGAGTTGTTCTTTTTCCAAATCCCTTTCTTTATGGTTGGAATCTATTGTCATTTTTTAGCTCGCTCCTAGTTCGGCTTAAACCGTCTCAAAAACCTTCCTCTTTAAGTCTCTAAGATGTTCTTTGAGATCTTCCTCAGACATTTGAAGTTTTTCCATGATGGTTTGGCTTCGGGTGATCGCTAGTTTTATTTTAGCTGAAAACTTGCGCATTTGAAGTATGAGCACACCGATATTGACTTGAATATCGACTAAAAGAATCACCAGAATCTCTCTTTTTCCCTTTTTGACGAGTATTACATCTCCGATTGATTTAACATATAGTTGTAAATCCTTATAGATTAGCGTTGCGCGAACTAAGGAGTCGGTCTCGAAAAAATCTTGCGCTTGACGGGCGACCCCGTACAATGCCGCTCCGATTGAGCTCAAGTCCCAGTAGTTAAGCTTTCTGTCGAACCGAGAATCTATAGCAATTATTTTTGCATCTTGGTCAATAGCGATGAGGCCGTATATATAACCTTTTCTGGTTAACATTCCGTAATTATATCTCACCTCGTCTAACACTTGGGCTATTTCATTCTCGTAGAGCGCTTTAGGAACGTAAATTGTCATTTTTTATATATCACCAATTATGTTTACTTTCTGGGAGTAACAATATTTGAGTATTTAAAGGAAAAAATTATCCCCAATAGCTAGTCTATTCTCAGAATATTCGGTTTTGGCTTAACCTTTTTCAAATTTTATCCTTAAATTTTAGTTTTTGGGTATTTAAGCGGATATGTTTATAATTTTAATAGTTAGGATTAAATAATGCAATAGATCTCTATTAGAAGAATTAGTTTAAATGATATATTTTGGATTTTAATAATGGCAAGGAATAAATTAGTTGGACTTGGAATATTAATTGGTATAATTGTTATTGGGTTTGTCATTGTGATGGTTCCGCCTATGACTAATAACTCGATGATAAGTAATGTAGCTAATTTTCCTGATTTTTATACTAAAACTGACGATTATTTTGTTGCTAACATCGGAGAAGTTCCTGAAATTGACGAGAATAGTTACGAATTACGTATAACAGGTTGGATCGATAATCCTAGATCCTATAGTCTTTCTGAGTTGTACGCTCTACCATTTGTTGAATTTCCATTAACCGTAGAATGTATTGGAAACCCCAGTTCCGGTCCGTTACTTTCTACTGCTAACTGGTCGGGATTTAACATTTATGACATATTAACCTCACTTGGATTAAAAAGTAATGCTACTGGAGTAAAATATTATGCTGAAGATGGATACTATGTGACGCATACAATGGAACAACTGATAAATAATTCAGTTATTGGAGCGCTTTATATCAATGAATTACCTTTACCTCCAGTTCAGGGATTCCCTTTAAGAATTATAAATCCGGGATTTTATGGAGCCAAACAAATAGCTTGGGTTACTGAAATCCAAGTGATTGATATGCCTTTAACCGATTATTGGGACGATAGAGGCTGGGATACATCGCCTCGTATGCCAGTGGATTCAAATATCTTTTTTGCAGAAAATTTTCAATCAGCAAGTAATGGATCTTCAATCTTAGTAGGAGGTGCTGCATATGGTGGAGAGAGGATATCAAAAGTTGAATACACTCTTAATGATGGACTCGAGTGGGATCTAGCAGAAATAGTCAAGAGCGTGGATTTTGACAACGTTTGGATTTTTTGGTTAGCAAATATTACCATTAATGAACTAGGGACAACAAGGTTTTATGTAAAAGCTACTGATATCTATAATCGTACCCAACCCAAAAATGATCCCATTAAAAATGACGGTGATAACAGTTGGGCTTTTGTTGATATAAATATAATTTAAGGTATTAAAAAACAGTATCTTCTTTCCTTCGAAATATTTTTTATTTTATTTCAATGATAACAAAATCTCATTGTTCGATCTTGAACACGTAACAGTCCAATAAAAGTAAAAACAACAAGATGGAGCTTAATAAAAACCATTCGATTAGAGGAATGGTTAGAGCGCAATAGGCGAAAAATAAAGATATGGGCGCAATAAGCCCAAAAAATATTGACATATAGTTGTAGATCCTTATAGATTAACGTTGCGCGCACTAAGGAATTTTCAGCTATCCAAAACCCTTAACTTTTTTGGATATTTGGTTTTACCCTATATTCCTATTCAGTTTTAATCTATTAAAATTCCAGTAGTAAGCTATTTAAAATGATATATTTTTGATCTTAAGGGGAATTATTAAATAATGGAGTGGATACCTCTAATAAGAAGTCAATTATAGGAAAATTGTTGGTTTTTTATGGGGAAGAATAAATTTGTTGGACTTGGAGCACTTATAGGTGTAATCATTGTCGGCTTTGTTTTTGCACTAGGACCGTTTCTAGATGTTAGCCTATTTAATGATAATGTATTTGGCTTTCCTGATTTCTACACTAAAACTGACGATTATTATATTACTAGAATCGGAGCAGTCCCTGAAATTGACGAGAGTAGTTACGAATTACATATAACAGGTTGCATCGATAATCCTACAAATTATAGTCTTTCAGAGTTGCGAGCCCTACCATTAATTGAACTCCCATTAACAATAGAATGCATTGGAAACCCATCTACTGGCCCGTTAGTTTCCACAGCTAAATGGAGAGGATTTAGCATTTATAACTTATTGAGCACTCTTGGATTAGATAGTAATGCGACTGGAGTTAAATACTACGCGGCAGATGGTTATTATGCAACCCACACAATGGAACAAATTATGAATAATACCGTTATCGGTGCGCTTTACATCAATAGCCAAGTTTTACCTCCAATTCAGGGATTTCCGTTAAGAATAATAAATCCCGGTTATTATGGAGCTAAACAACCAGCTTGGATAATCGGGATTGAGGTAATTGATATGCCATTACAGGATTATTGGGATGATCGTGGTTGGGATACTTCACCTCAAATGACTGTAGATTCAACAATTTTTTTCCCGGAAAGTATTAAAATAGTAGAAAATGGAGATTCAGTTTTAATTGGGGGCGCAGCATATGGAGGAACTAGAATATCAAAAGTGGAATATACAACCAACAATGGACTTGAATGGCATCAAGCAGAAATATTCAAAAGCGTTGATCTTGACAATGTTTGGGTTTTCTGGTTAATAAATTTCACACCTACTAAACTAGGGATCACAACACTAAATGTGAATGCCACCGATATTTTTAATCGCTCTCAACCCAGACTTGATACTTTTAGAAAAGACGGAGATAACAGCTGGCCCTCTTTGTATATTCAAGTGATTTAAAATGCTAAAAGATGAAATCTTCTTCCTTACATCGATTTGTTACCCAATTTACATAAAAGCAAAAATTCATCGATTGATCTTGAACACGTAATAGTTCAACAAAAACAAAAACGCTAAGATAGAACTTAACAAGAACCATTCGATAAGAGGGATCGAAATTACACAATATAGAAACAATAAGCTCGCGGGGACAACCAGCCCAAATAAGCCCAACTGTTTCAACTTACAATTGTGAGACAAAACGATGTTCAAGCTAAAAAAGAAGATAGAAAAAATATAACCGACAAACGAAATAGAGCTAATAATGCTGTGATAAATGTCTCCTGGACCTGCCCTGTCTAAACTAAACACACCTAAAAATACGTATCCAATGTTTCCAATTACTCCTAAAACGAGACCGAACTCGGCAAACAATGCAGAATGCTTCGAATTCTTATATGCGATTTGCAACTTTTTCCTCACAAAAAAATTAATTGGAAGGCTTACCACGCCTCCAAACACGCAAATTAAGTTGTGTATATATGGAAAAGGAATAAAATTCTTGCTTCCTAAGTCGCTAATATAATTTGATGTGAGCGAAAATCCGAAAAACAAAGATAATAAAACGTTCAAGGCTAACAATACGAGGTAGCTAGCGCAGCCATAAAAGAGAACCTTCCCAAAATGCGTCAAAAAGGGATTAGAAGGTGTTTCTAAGCCGATGGCCTCGTATGCGTTTACCTTTTGTTTAGTTATCATGATTTTCAACTTTAGAAAAAAGTAGAATATTTAAATAAAAAAGTGCGACATATTAAAAATATTTTATTGTTATC
>JAGXNZ010000160.1 GCA_019894655.1 Promethearchaeota archaeon
TAAAAGGCTCCTTGATAATATCCTCTATGAGATAGTTTAAATGCTCGTCGTAAACATATTCTAAATCCGTTTTAATCTTATGTTTATTCACATAGCTCAAAAATTGGAATTCAATTTTAGAAATTAAATCTTCAAGAAACTCTAAATTTTCAATTGTACTACATAGAATACTATAAAATAATGATTTCTTTTCAAATACTACCAATTTAATTCCACCGCAGATTTCTAAGGATTTAATTTTGTCTCCAATCAATTCTTTGGTGAACGACATTAAAGCGGTAAAGTAAGAAGAGATAAGCTGCTCTTGCTCTATAGGGTAAAGATTTGTGAGATTTAATCCATAGATACATATTCCAGATTTGTTAAAGATGAAGAGATTGTGGATATTTACTTTATCAGGTGCTTGTTTTATTTTTGATACTGTTGCCGAGTGATCGGGAATTTCCATGGTAGTTTTTTACATTAAAACTATAAAAAGCTCAAACTTTTACATCTTCATTAGTCAAAACAGAGAAACACATGAATAAATTTCAAATATGTTGTTTAATGAAGCCGCCTCAGGACAACCAACGGCGCTCAAACATATTATTGAAACAGGTATAGAAACTTCTTTAATTAAAATTTTGGTTTAACTACAGCTATTTTTCTTAACTTTGGTATAATTTTTTTTGATTTTATATGATATGCTTATCCTTTTTCAATTTACAATTATATTAAAAAAAGCTGCAAAGAAATCGATATCTCCTCCAGATTGATTACTTAATATTAGAGTTGAGATAATTGGAAAACCAAGACCAAATAGAAAAAAAGGAATGATAAGAAGTGACCACTTTTTCTTTTCAGATTTCGTTTGAGGTGGTACTTTCTCAGTAATTACCTTAGGATAATCACTAAATTCCCATACACGAGGACTGAATGTAACCATTACAAAAAGTAGGTATGCTGTTAGTATAATGGTAAAAATTATTTACATCGTCGTCAAAATATTTATATAAGATATTATCTTAATTAGAATTTATTATGGTTAAAACCTATCAAAATGAAAATCCAAGATTCTATTCAAGGAGACCACTTTCAAACCTACTAGGTGTTATACTTCTAGCTCCAGTAGGAGAAGCTAAAAAAATCGCAAAATCGCAAGTTTTTATAGGGACATTGCAAGCCATGGCAGGAGCATGGATAAAAGATATTATGGCTAGTATGAAATACTCAATAATTGCCATTGGACACCAAAAAACAAACATATTGGTTAATGAAGCCGTCTCAGGACTATCAACTGCGCTCAAACATATTATGGAAACAGGTATAGAAGCCTCTTTAAGTAAAACGCAAGGTATCTTCCCTCCTCAACCAGTAAAACAGCATTATTACCATGTAAATACAACACCCAAAACTAAACATGGTAACTGCTTTTTGATTCTTTTAGTTTATAGGGAAGCCTAATTTTCCCTTTAAAATCCCATATATAGTAACATTGTTTTTTTTTTAATTCCAATCAAAATGTCTTTAAAAGGCAATAAAAATGCCAATTACAAAACTTAAGATAAATGATTTACTTACTAAGGACACAAAATTAGCATTTTTGGTGGGAGCGGGATGTTCTGTCGACCCTCCTTCATGCTTACCCATAGGACATGCTATGATGGATGCGATTATTGATTATACCTGTGCGGAATCAGAAATTAAACAAATTAAAGAGTTAGGACAGCTTCGATTCGAGGCACTCGTAGAAATTATTCGAGACAATTTGGATAAAGAGTTGAAAATTATTGATTATTATGGGCTTTGCGATAAACCAAACATCCAACATTTCTTCCTTGCTGAAATGAGCAAAAAAGGACATTTTGTCATTACTACGAATTTCGATTTTTTAATAGAATACGCTTTACAGCAATCTGGAGTTCCTGATGATGATATCATTCCGGTGATAACGAAGGAAGACTTTACACAATTTCAAGACCCAAATGAGCAATTTAATAAAGGAAATATGATAGTAGTGAAAATTCATGGTTCAACTAAAAATATCATCAAAAATGAAGACACAAAGGAATCACTAATAACTACCATTCAATCGTTTGGTTTAAATAAAGAACAAGAAAATATTTTCCAACTTGAATCGTTTAAACAACCCCTATTCGTAAACATCACGAAAGATCGCTCTTTAGTTGTTATGGGCTATTCAGGGAGCGATGATTTTGATATCGTCCCTACATTAAAAGCTTTGAAAAACCTTCGAAATATCATTTGGATAAATCATTCAGAAAAAGTCCAAATAGGTAAAGAAATAATATTTGAAATTGATGCCAACACAAATCAATTGTTAAATACACTAGATGATAATTACAGAAAAGTGACTCAAATCCTGAGTGAAATTCAGAGAATGAATAATGCAGACCACATTTATCGCGTTGATGTGAATACAACAATGATGGTTAAAGAATTATTAGATAATAAGCTGATTCCAAAGTTTGATAATTTTTCATTAAATCCAATAGATTGGCTTAAAAATAATATTGAAGAACCAAAAAAAGTTATGAAATACTATATTCCTTATAAAATATATTTTGATTTTGATTTATACGAGGATGCAATAAGATGCTTAAAAGAAATATTTAGAATCGCAGAAAAAACTGGGGATCAATTTTGGAAGTCCACTGCCTTTAATAATTTAGGAATGATTTACAGAATTAAAGGAGATTACCAAGAAGCATTGAAATTGTATAGAAAAGCTTTAAAAATTGATGAACAATTGGGAAATCTGTCGGGAAAAGCCGTATCTCTTAACAACATTGGAGAAATTTTTAGAGCACAAGGGAACTATCCAGAGGCATTGAAGCGATACGAGGAGGCACTCCAAATAAACGATCAACTAGGAAATTTGAGCAGGAAAGCTACTGCTTTTACCAATATCGGGGCTGTTTATTATGCACAAGGGAACTATCCAGAGGCATTGAAACGATATGAAGAAGCATTAGAAATAGCGGGAATATTGGGAGATTTATCGAAGAAGGCTATCCGTCTTAATAACATCGGGATGGTTCACAGAGCTAAAGGAGATTATCTTAAGGCATTGGAACTTTACAAGCAAGCATTAAAAATTGACGAACAATTAGGAGATCTGAAAGGAAAAGTGACCCGTCTTAACAATATCGCAGAGATTTTTAGAATACATAAGTTGTATACCGAAGCATTAAACATATATGAAGAAGCGCTAAAAATTGATGAACAATTAGGAGATTTGAAAGGAAAAGCAACCCGTCTTAACAATATCGGAGATATTTTTGGCATGCAAAAGATATATCCGGAAGCGTTAAAACTTTTCAAAAAGGCATTGAAGGTTTTTGAACAAATAGGTGATTCAGAAGGAAAAGTGACCTGTCTTAATAACATCGCTGTAATTTATGGTTTTCAAGGATATTTTCAACAGTCACTAAAAATGCATTTAGAGGCACTCCAAATTTTAAATAGACTTGGTTTAAATAAATCTCCAGCCGCATTAGATATACAAAAGAATATTGAATATTTAAGAAAAAAAATAAATTAATTATGCCTCTTTAATTCACAGGGAATCTTTTTTTTTTTGTATATGTGTACTTATAAAATATCATGAAAATTAGTTCAGAAATAGACTATTTGTTTAAAAGATAATAAAAGTAAATTGGAATAATAAAAATCAAAATTTTTTGCATTTTTGTCAATATATTTACATATTAAAACACCTTATATTTTTAATAATTATGAGCGAACTCAAAATAACTCCAAAAAGAAAGCATTATAGAGATAGTAAAACTGGTTTTTCTATTCAATATCCCGTTCTATCAAGATGGAACATTAAGTCTAAATCGCCTGGTAAAATGATATTCGTGAATAAGGACACAAAAGCCACTATTGTCATTGGTTTCATACAGCTACCTAATATTATCCCTGATCTATCAGACCCTAGTATTTTCCGTTTGGCTCTTAATGATATTGCAGGTTCTTACCACAAATCACATCCAAACTTCGAGGTCTTAACCTCAAATATGATTACCAACCCAAATAACGGTGCGAAGGGCGTACAGATAGTTTATAATGATAAAATATCGAACCACATTTGGAAAGGAAGATTAATTGCCTATTTTTTAGAGAATAAAAGATACGATGTAACAGCATTTGCGGAACAAGAAAGCTTTGACACTATGGACAATCAGTTCTTTACACCAGTTATAAAAAGCTTTACTTTTTAGGTCTTTTAGGAAGATTTTACAAGCTCTATTTGGGACGAATAGATAATTAATAAGATGTACAGACCTTACTATAAAAGATTTATTTAAAGAAGAGGGGAAATTATCTTTCTTGAAGGTAGCAATTATTTGTAAATATATTTCAGTTCTTATATTTCATGAATTGAACGTTACTTATAAGGTTTTTTAATTCTTCTGGTTTATACCCCCTTTCTTTCAATAATTTTTGCATGCTCGATGATTCGAGTCCATAGACAATATCTTCTTGATTTAATTTTGAAAGTTCAATTCCAAGACTATCAGTCAAAGATTTGTCATTATCGAGTTCATCTTTAATCTCATATAGTCGCGGTAAAAGTATATTTTCTAGTCGCTCGCGCAGATTTCTTGGAATGGGATATGCTGCCGCGGTAAGGTCGACGCATTCGACTATTCCTTTGAGTTGTAGTTTATTCATTCTAGCCACTGCATACTGCATGCCTTCTATTTTTTGCTCTTTCCTGATAAAGAAGATATCCCCTTCATAATAATTATATTTGAGATTTTTAGGACTCATCGGAAAAACTTCATTAATGAATTTCTTATCTTCTTAGACATAATTAGCATTTAAAAGTTTAAGCAAATCAGTAGTAGATGAATAGTTTAAGCTTATTTGTCTCTTTTTTAATATTTTTTTAACATAAATGTTAAATATGAATTTATCAGATTAAATATTATTTTATAATTAATTTGAAGAATTGGCGAAATCTCAACGCTCGTAATATCAGCGATTAAATTTAACAAATGTAAGAAAAAAAAATAATAAATAATATTATATATAAAAAGAAATACTTTAATACTTGACTTTACAAGTTAAAACAATTATTTTCTTTTATGTCGTATTTAGTCGGAAATTGAATAATAATTTTTCTGAAAAAAGGTAACTAGGGAAAATGAAGAAGCGAACCAAATGTTCTGTATGTGGAAAAACAATCCCCGAAGATAAAATGAACAGTATTGATATTATGGGTTCAATGATGGGTGATCTTTTGGGAGGAAATTTAAATTTTATGCCCAATGTAATGCAAGAATTACCTATGAAATGCAATAGATGTGGAACTTGGATATGTAATAAATGCGCTGTAAAAACTGCGCAGAGAGCAAATGCAGGTATGATTCAGCATTCTGGTTGTGGTGGCATGTTTGCAAACCCAAAATAGATTTAATTTGAGATACTAGTTCTTTTTTAAAATTTTTTATTACAATAAAAATGCCAATTACAGAACTTAAGATTTACTTCTAACACCAGTAAAACTAAATTTACATGGCAATATTGTATAACCGTTTTCAATTAAATTTTTTTTGATCTGATTTTCATGACCACATTCTGCTAAAATGGTAGCTGACCCGCCTCCACCTGCACCGTTACACTTAAATCCAATAGCACCGTTACTTTTAGCAATTTTTTCTGCTTTATTTATAATAGGATTACTCATTAAGGGGTGGAGAGATTTCTGAGCTTCCCAATTTCTATTTA
>JAGXNZ010000161.1 GCA_019894655.1 Promethearchaeota archaeon
GTTTTAGGTAGTCATGATTGGTATATTTACCAAACTTATATCAAATTAGGTATATGCCATAAAGTACTTGGAAATCTTGAGTTAGGAATTGAAAATCTCAAAAAAGGGAAAGCCCTTGTAAACAAAAGCATAAAGGATCCGGATACCAAAAAAAAATGGCTTTCAATCGTAGATCTATTTCTATCAGAAAATGAACTAATAGACGTAAAAATCTAATATTTATGCAAGTATTTTAATAAAATGGAATAAAAAAAAATTAGAGCACGATAGGATTTAGGTCCCTAACTGTTTTTTGTACAAGAAATATCCGCCAACAATCATTAAGATCGGCTCCAACTGAATAGTAAAATAAATATTTAAGAATCCACCTCCAATGTAACCCCTAAATATGAAAGCGAGTGCAAGATTTACGATCCCCATAAAAACGCAGAGGATACTTCCTTCCTTTCTTCCGGCATAATGAAGAATGACTCCAATAATTGCTGGACCTCCTGCCAGAATTGGTATTAGATCCATGATCGAGTAATAATAAAAACCATACGTAGAGATTTGGAGATAAAATGAGAAAGCAATAATAGAAGCACCTCCCACTACGCAAATTATCGAACCGAAGGTCGCATGCTTTTTGCGATAAAGGCTGTAAATGCCACCTATTATAATAAGACTTGTAATGATAATAATTAGAATTCTTAATAAGAAGTTGTTATAAACAATCAAGTTTAAACCAAAAATGCTAAATAGAAGTACTACTAGTGCACCGACAATAATAATAGCTACTCCTATCTTCAAACCAGAATAACTCAACGCTCTGCCTCTTTCAGTTTTTGGTCTTAGATTACCAGTTTCCTCAAGGATTTTCTTTTTAGAACGAACTAAATATAGGAATAATATAAAACCTATTGTGGAAATACCTAAAAACCAAAGTAAGATTAAGGTTAATAGTGCAAAATCTGTCCTACTCGAAATAATCGAACCACCACCAGGTATGAGAGAAGCTAAGATGGGGGTTAAAATTACCAGAAGAAGACATAAAATAGGAACAGGTGACCCTTTCTCAATAACTCTACTCTTATACGAGTACCACAAACCAAAAATGAGATAGGAAATTACGACGACAACACTTAACATTAAAACTATTGTAAATTCATAATATCCCGGAGGGATACCTAATACCAGAAGCATCCAATGACACCTTTTTTTATGGCATTTGGTAATTAGATCTTTATTAACTTAGACAGACACAATTGTATATAAAAGTAACGAAACTTTACTCCCTCGTAGGTAGGTATAATTGATTTTTCAAGACTCGTTTTATGTTGAATGGTCAGTTCTGGCAATGCATCAAATTTTAGTATTTATTAGCCTATCTATTATTATTTTTATATTGTTCAAAAGTAAGAAAGTAAAATGGTGGAATGTAACAATAATAGGGCTTCTAATAGTCGTAATTTTAATCTTGGCTCCAGAAACTTATATCGAATATTTATGTTGTTCGACAGATACTGATAGATCCTTGTTAAGTTTCATATTCTTTGTTGGATTAGTCTCTTGTTCATTCTTGATCGTGTATTTAATTTACCTAAGAAATGAAAACCTTAGAAGAGAATATAATACTAAGTCTAAAATTGCGTTTGGATGATTCATTTATAGCACTTTAATGAAAAAAATTATGATATTAGGCAATTCTCTGAAAATATCAAGTTTATATTCTTTAAAGCAAATATAATACATAAAAATAAATTAGTGTATAATTTTTTTATATTTAAATATCAAGGAATTGCTAAGAATTAAAATTAAATTAACCTCATACCTTTTATGACTGACCAAGAAAGTTATAATGCTACATTAAGCGAAATTAGCGAACTTTTTTCGTTTCTTACGGAAGGACAACCATCGCCTGATGATGAAATTGAAGCAAAAGACAAGCTTATTAATTTTTTTACCAAATTAAAAAATAGTAATACAGATTCAGAACAGAAAGTTTTTATCGAGGAAATTCTTAAAAATTTGGATGATTGGGATACGCTAGATCTTTGGTTTTCAGAAACAACACTACCTGCCGATATAAGAAACATACTAAACATTCCAGATGACGCAAAATTAAATCAAGAACAAATTCAAGAAGGAATTGCGGAATCCAAGATTAAATCTAAGAATGGGGATTCAGAAATAGATTTAACTGACATATTTACCATGGTTTCAGACCAATTCAAAGGCGAAATAGAGAGCTTAAAAGGTAAAATAGATGGCCTTAAAAAAGAGTTGGAGAAAAAAGATAAGGTAAATCAGAGTGTGACTACCAAGCGGGAAGTTCACAAGATAACTCCCAAAAAAAATGTAAAACTTGCTCCTCCTAAAATAAGGATTCCTGTTATAAAGAAAATGATTAAACCCCCCCAAACTTCAAAACAGTTAATTCCCAAAACTCCAATTAAGCAAGATAAAACCGTACTAAAACCGGTTGTTATAAAACCTCAAGAGGTAAATTTAGAACCGACAAAAGAACAGTTAACTCCAATTCCTTTAGAGCCGTTTGGTCAACCAAAAGGCTCAGATAAACCTGATTTAACTCCTATTCCGAAAAAAAAGCCAAAAATTACACCTGTTGTGATAGAAGAAACCGAAGATGTTCAATTAGTAGCAGAAAAAAGGATAATAACACCAATAATAACTGAAGAGCCCGAAAAGATACCATTTTCAAAAACAAATGATGGTATGTCATTCATAACCGAGAGACCAAAAATTTCAGCAATGAAGATTGAGGAAATTGAAAGTGAATCAATTATCTCTAGCGGATCTGACTTATTTAATGTATTTTCTTCTATGGGAATTAAAAACTCAGAAAAACCAAAAAAAGTAAATAACTTTACAGAGATACCAGCTAAAGTAGAAGTCAAGAAGAAGGAAGAAAAAAAGAAAAAGAGTAGTATTAATGTTCAAGAGCCAAATGTTACGCCTTTTATTGATTTTAACAAAAGCGAAACTAGTATGAAATCAACTTTTGATTCTCCAATTTTAGACAATCTTTCCGATGATAAGGACTCTTTATACCAAGAATTGATTGCTCTTGAGGGAAAACGCTATTCGCTAGAAAGGGGTTTTAAAGATTTAGAGACAAGCTTTACTAAAGGCTCAATGTCAGATTCAGAGTTTAAAAGTCAAAATAACGATTTAAAAACTAAATTGAATGAAATAACTTCCCGCATTAATAAAATTAGAAGGTTAATTTCCAGTCTGTAAAGTTAGTTATAAATATCAATCTCTCACATTAAACATAGAAGGCATTTTTAACTTATGTCTCGCTGCACTCATCAATTCTCGTACTATTTGAATATCTTCATCGTTTAAACCGTCAAAATTCATATTATAATCAATCCTATAAAGTATTTCATCTATTATATCATAAGTTAATCCTATTTCGTCTTCATCGGTTTGTCCTGCCCAGAGACCCGCGCTAGGGGGCTTGGTGATTATTTTTTTTGGAATACTCAATATTTTTGCTAACTTTCTAACTTCTTGCTTATAGAGTGAAGCGATCGGTTCAAAATCTACGGCTCCATCCCCATATTTAGTGAAATATCCAATAGCTAATTCAGCGCGATTGCTTGTTCCGGCAATCAAACTTTTTCCCTTTGTTTGACCGTAGAAGTATAGAGCTGTCATTCTTAACCTAGGTTTAAGGTTAGCGTTAGCTATGTTATTTTTTTTATAGATAGGACTAATTAAACTTAAGAATTTTTCGTAGGCTGGATTTAAATCTAATACAGTAAAGTCAATTTCCAAGGATTTAGCTACTAATTTAGCATCTTCTAGATCTTGAGATAAGGAACCACAAGGTAAACCCAATCCAAAAATATTTTTTTTCCCAAGCGCTTTTATACATAAGGCAGCAGTAACTGCGCTGTCTATCCCACCACTAAGGCCTACAATGATATTCTCGGCATTTGCAGACTTTACGTAATTACTTATCCAATTCTGAATATCAAGAACTAATTTTTCAAAATTGAGTTCTCGCATAATGTCTATTAATCTTTTTTTTATTAAAAATTCATTTATGGTTTAACTAAAAAGATAAGATTCAAATATGATTTCTAAGATTATAAATTAAAAAAAAAAACTTTATTTTCAAATAATAATATTTTAAGAAAATTAGAGCGAATTGAACAAGAATGACAGACTTCAAAGCGATTGTGGAATCATCGTATGATAATGGAACACCATTTTGGATTTATACAAGTGATTATATATTTGGAATGGTGCCTGTGGATGCAAGTGGAACTCGTTGGAAAGAAATCTCCTATACGTATGAAGAACCTGAGAATACCCTTTTTGTTACCGAGAGAACTGCGGATTTATCATTTCAATTTTTATTGGAAGAGGTCGAAAAAGGTGTTTCTTTCTATGTTGACGATCTTAAAATACCTATGTTCAAGGAATTTGCTAAAAATCTTGAGGGTAAACCTGGTCCTGAAAAAATGAATGCAATTATCACTGAATTGGTGAACAATTCCACCACTTATTCTGCTAATTTACCAATTATTAAAAGCAAAGGCGAACTTGGGACCCTTACAAGTAAAATCTAAATTTGAGATTTTAGATTTTAACTATATCTTTATTTCTATAAATAATTGAATCGATTCACTTTTTTTTTATAACTTTAAAATATCGTTTTCATTTCTGTTTTCTTCCTGTTGCGATTAAAATTATTCCTAGTATTAAGAGAACTATTCCAACTGGAAGACTTATTACA
>JAGXNZ010000162.1 GCA_019894655.1 Promethearchaeota archaeon
AGGGGTAGTCCTTGTGGAAATCCTGTGGTTCCTGTGATAAAATTATGCGGTAATCCAAAAACTTGTGAATGGATGGCAGAAAACATTGATGTTGATGTTAGTTCAATAATTAAAGGAGAAAATTCCGTGGAGGAACTTGCAGAAGTTCTGTGGGTAAAAATGAAAAATGTAATTAATGGTGATAAAACCCAAGCAGAAAAATTAGGTTTTAATGATATAGCGATTTGGAGAAATACAGCATCCCCATTTCAATACATGCATTGTAAATAAAAAGAATATAACTTATAAAAACGGATTTTTATCTTTAAATATCCTCTCTTTGTATTGTTCCAAATGTGGAGGAGCCAAACCTTTTTCTGTTGCTTCTTTTTTCATAGATTTTAGAATTTCACCACAATTTATTGAAACAGGACACCAATGATAACAGTTTTCACATCCCGTACAGAGAAAAAGGCCATCATTTACAGCAGCTTCAATTCCATTATGAATGTAATCTCGTATTATTGCAGTAGCTCCCAACCCATACTTAGATGCGTAGATATTTCCAAAAGCTCTTGAAGCAGTGCATGCATAAATACAGGATTTACAGCCAATGCACTTTAACATATCGGCGTAGATGAGATTTTCGTTAGCAGCTTTAGTTCTCCAATCATCAACAAGGATAACGACAACTTTTTTTGCTCCATACATACCTTGAACACTTGTACCTTGTATATCAGATGTATTTGACGGTCCTGAAATGAGACTTATGTAATTAAATGAAACATTATTTATTCTAGATTGTAGCTGTGTAACTAAAACTGCATCCAATATATTAGGAACAATTTTAGTAATACCACAGACTACTATATGTTTATCAGTTGCTCTTGTAATAAGACTGATGTTACCTTCATTTTCTCCTAAAACTATCGTACCATCTTCAGCAGATATAGCATTTGCAGAAGTTAAAGAAATTTTTACATCGTTTAGTAACTCATTTC
This sequence comes from Promethearchaeota archaeon, assembly GCA_019894655.1. The sequence continues at coordinate 981 of JAGXNZ010000162.1, forward strand.
TATAAGTACTTCTAAAATAATTGACAATTGCTTGAGCTTTGGGTTCGAGTTCCACACCATATACTTCTTTTATTTTTTTAGCTATTTCTTCTTCTGTAAAATGAGCCCCTGGACCGATTTGAAAGCTTGGCAATTTATAATCAAATAGTTGAACGAGTACATCACCCAAGTCAGTCTCTTTAATTGTTATCTCATTCTTCTTCAAAACATCAATAATCCCGATGTCTTTAGCTTCATTCGATTTTGACTTATATATGATCCTATTATCTCCTAATTCTTCCATGAAAACCTTTTGAGCTTCTTCATTAGTTTTTGCGTAATGAACAGTGAAGTTCTTCTTGCGCATAATTTCGATACATTTTTTAATGTATGATTCCATATGGTCCACGAAGTCTTCTCGCATTTCAATAAGATTATTACGATTTTTATCGACAAATTCTCGACTTGTATTGTCATATAAATACCTTAAATCATGCTGCCTCGTTTTTATAACACAAGCAAACTTCCAGAAATCTCCAAATTGCTTTTCTAAAGTCCCTTCTTCTTGGGAAGCTTCAATTTTTTTCTTTACTTTCTCATATACTTCTTTTCCGTTTTCATTCATTCAGTGGATCAACTCCTTCCATAATGTTTACAATAAAATCTTCAAACTTAATCACAGGTTTCGTTATTTGGTGCTCTTCTCTGATTCGGATCAATGCAGTAAAACAAAATGGGCATGCCGTTATTAATATTTTACCGCGCTTTAATTGATCAAAAATTAATTTTGAATTGTAATCGCTATTCTCTTTAAATATTGAATAAACTCCTCCTCCAGCACCACAACAAATACTATTAGTTTTATTGTTTTCCATTTCCCTGGCTTCGATATTTTCGATTGAATTTAGGATTTGTCTTGGTTCCTCAATGATAGGAATCACCGCATTTCTTAAATGACAAGCATCGTGATAACTAACTTTTAAATTCTTACCAGAATATTTTAGGTCTAATTTTGATAAATTCTGTGGCTCAGCTAATAATTGAAGAAAATGTTTAACTTTCACTTTAAAATCTTTTCCTATAAATTGGGTGTAATATTTAGTCAAATAATTATAGCATCCAGCACAAGTAGTCACGATTTCAGAGACATCATTTAATTCGAACCAGCTATTAACATATTCCACATGATCTTTTAACTCGATATCACTGCCAATATGATAAGATAAAGCCCCGCAACACGGAACATCTTCTAGAACGGAGTAGCTTGGATCTAAGTAATTGATAATTTTAATTGCATTTTTACATGTCTCTTGATAACGAGTTTTTGATAAACATCCTAAAAAGATTAGTTTTGTCAATTTATAATCATAGCTCCCTAATTTCTTAATAATTTATGATAGCTATTTGATATTAAAATTGTTTACTGATTCCTATATTATAGTAAAAACGCTACAATTCATTGAAATTATTAACTTTATGCTTTTATTCAAAAATGCTTAATAAAGAATAAATTGAAATTAATAATTATTAGAATATTTAACTAAATATTAGATAAAACGTGAGTTGGTTTAAAATTCCAAAATTATTAGAAAACAAGGATAAGAGGTTTTCACTATTCCTAAATAAAAATCGGTGTGGAGGCTGCCAAGCTTGTGTATATCTGTGTCCAACGGGAATTCTAGAGATGGGAGACGAATTAAATATGAGAATAGCGTATACGCCCCAAGTTAAAGAAGGAAAAGCAAATTATTGCACAGCTTGTAAACGATGCGAATATGGTTGCCCTGATTGGTGTATTTATATTTTGGATGAATCAAATAATGAAAATGTGGCAAAAAAAGCTACGGTATAATGAGGTGAGAAAAATGGATATAGGAAATAACAAGAGGTTCTTACCTGAAGGAAAATATTTAATGATGGGGAACATCGCAATGTCTGAGGGTGCGTTAGCTGCGGGATTAAATTTTTTTGGAGGTTATCCGATCACACCAAGTACAGAAGTAATAGAACATTTAGCGACTAGATTGCCGCAAATTGGAGGGGTGTGTATGCAAATGGAGGACGAACTTGCTTCAATCAATGCAGTTATTGGAGCATCATTAGTTGGAGCAAAAGCTATGACAGCAACATCGGGTCCTGGGATTGCTTTGATGACAGAAACAATCTCTATGGCAGCTAATCTGGAAATCCCCTTTGTTTTTTGTGATGTACAACGAAATGGCCCAGGAACGGGATATGTAACCGAACCTCATCATAACGATATTGGATTAATGAGATTTGCTGGAAACGGCGAGTTTCAAGTTATAACTTTAGCACCTATGAGCTGCCAAGAATTATACGATCTGACAATCGTTGCTTTTAATTTTGCAGAGACTTACCGTTGTCCTGTCTTCATTATGTCAGATGCTTATCTAGGACATCTTCACGAAGTAGTTAAATTACCTTCTAAGGAAAAAGTGGAAAAGATGATAATCAAGCGGGAAATACCTGAAAATGTCGCTGGAAAATTTTCTTATAAAGACGATAATACAGGAAAATATATTATCCCTAAACCACCGATTATGGGTACCGACTATTGTCCGGCTATGTTCCTTTCACAGCCTCATAGTCTTGAAGGTATGCCAACACCTAAACCACAAATATTTACAGAAATGTTAATTAAGAAAATTACAAGCAATATCGATAAAATATCTCTTACGGACACCTATCAATTAGGGGATGCTGAAATAGTCATAATAGCTTATGGACTACCGGTTAGAGCGAGTTATCGCGCAGTTGACTTAGCACGAGAAGAAGGGATAAAAGTTGGAATTTTTAGGTTAATAACAATTTGGCCTTTTCCAGACGAAAAAGTTAAGGAAACGGTTAAAGATGCCAAAGCGGTTATAGTTCCAGAATTAAATTACACAGGAGTAATAGCAGAACAAGTCGAACGGGTTACTGACCTAAACACACCTATTATAAGGATTCCAAATGTATGTGAAATTCACCATCCAAATGATATTTTAAAAGTTATTAGGGAGGTGGCCAAATAATGTCGGGAATAGGGCCTATGTATCCAAACGAGAAGCCAGAGAATCCATATGTCTTAGTATCATACGCTGGACATTTATTAGGAAACTATTCGTCTAGATTATGTGCAGGTTGTGGATATGGAATCATCGGGCATATCTTTACTCGACTATTTGAAGATGAAAAACTTGATCCAAAACTATATCCACTAGTTCTTGGTATAGGGTGCTATTCTCAAATGCTATTAACAGTACACTA
>JAGXNZ010000163.1 GCA_019894655.1 Promethearchaeota archaeon
ATAAATTATTTTTATTTTTATTTTCCTCTTCTTTTAATTAACATTACTAGAATTAAAGATTTAATAGAATAAAAGACACAATAAAACATATAAAATAAATTAAAAAGATGAAATAATATGGTTGAAAAGATTCTAGAAGGAAAAGGGGCTTTAATCACAGGAGGAGCTAGCGGTTTTGGAAGAGGTGTTGCTTACGCTTTTGCTGAGAGAGGCGCTGATTTAGTTTTAGTTGACATTAACGAAGATTTATTAGAAGAAACTAGTAAGAAGATTAAAGAAAAAACAAAACAAAAGGTAGTGCCAATTGTTTGCGATGTTTCAAAATCAGACCAAGTGGATTCTATGGCTAAACAAGCGTTTCAACAGTTAGATAATATCTATGTTTTATTTAATAACGCTGGATTAGGGACTCAGTTTGGAAGAAATATCCTAAGAATAAAGGAAGATGATTGGGATAAAACTATGAACGTAAACTTAAAAGGTCAATGGCTTGTTGCTCAGGCTTTATGTAGGAAAATGAAATCACAAAAATTTGAACCATTAGCAGGCAAGGTGATATGTACGGCTTCTATAGCGGGTATGGATGTAGATCCTTTTATACCGGCTTACAGCATATCAAAAGTTGGGATTATTGGATTAATGCAATTATTAGCAAAAACATTAGCTCCGAAAGTTACAGTAAATGCAATTTCACCCGGTTATCACGCAACAGGAGCTTATCTTAATTCTGTAGACGATATGATAATTACTATGAAACACGGAAATGTCAGAACGCCATTAAATAGAGTAGGAACAGTAGAGGATGTTGTAAATCTTGTAGTATTCTTAGCATCTCCTTCATCAAACTTTATAACAGGGCATAATTTTGCGATAGATGGAGGTATTGCAGAAGTTGGGCTCCCATCTTTTCTCACTAAGGATACTATTTATTAATTTAATCTTTTTTTTTATTTTATTTTAACTTTATATAATAGTTTGTATTATTGAATCTCAAATGTTAAATATAGTATTTGCGATTTTTCAAATTGTGATATCGGTAGGATTAGCCGGATTCTGGATAATGTTCTATTTTACAGAAGTTAAGAACCGAAAGATGTCCGAAGCTGAATTTAAGCATGAAATCTCATTTCCGCTTCCAGATTTAGGATGGGTCCTTCCTAATCTAATTATTAGTGCTATAGGTCTCTTGCAAGGATTAGTTTTTGGATACTTTTTCACTATCACAGCAGCAAGTGGTATGATGTTCTTAGGTCTAATAGATTTAGCGTTTAATCTCCAGAATGGGAAGTTCAATACAAAAAAGCATGGTGTCGATGCCTACATGAGTATTTTTATTGTTTCAGTCATGTTAATTATGGGGCCCTTATTTTTAATATATGGATGGTTTAATATAGCAGCGTTATTATAGCTTTTAATTAAATGGAGTGAATGCATATGGTAAAAGAAAAACTAATTAATAAACAACCCTTTAAGGATCGATCTGCGATAATTTGTGGAGGTTCAAAAGGAATAGGCAAGGCTACGGCAAAACTATTCGTACAATTAGGTGGTAATGTTTGTATAGTAGCAAGAACCTTAGATACCTTGAACACTACCGCTGAAGAGATTAAAGGCTTGAAAGTAAGCGAGAATCAATTTGTAGAAGTAATTTCTTGTGATACTTCTAATATGGAACAAGTTGAACCATTATTTAACGAGTACATTAAAAAATTTGGAGTTCCCGATTATTCCTTTAATTATGTAGGCATCTCTTACCCAAATTATACAGATAAATTGACCATTGAAGATTTTAAATTTCACATGGATACCAATTTTTTTGGGCAATTAAATCCAATTTTAACAATATTGCCTTATTATATGGAACGAAAGGAGGGTTATTTTATTAATATGTCTTCTCTTGCAGGATACATTGGTGTAATGGGTTATGCTGCATATACGCCTACTAAATTTGCGATCGCAGGGCTAAGCGAGGTCCTGAGAAATGAATACAAGGCATATAACATTAAAGTTTCTATAGTATACCCTCCTGATACTGATACTTTCGGCCTCCACGAAGAAGCAAAGAGTAGACCTGAGGAGTTAAATATTATAGCTGAAAGAGCAGGGCTTATGCAACCCGATGATGTAGCTGAAGTAATTATCAAAGGTGTATTGAAAGAAAAACTCTATATTCATGCAGGAATATCCAAATTATATTGGAGAATAATGAGATTATTTCCCAAGCTCGTACATAAATTCGCCGATAGCGATCTTAAAAAAGCTCGAAAGAAATTAGGTAAGAACATTTAATTTTTTTTATTTTTATAGAAGAATATCCATTATAATATATTAGAGGTGAGATGAGTCAAAAAATTAAAATTTAAAATATCAATTCCACTAAAAGGTTTACAAAGTGGGAAGGAATATGAAATTGAGATTAAGAATGATGCAAATTTTATTGAAGCGTTAGCGTTAGTTGACAAAATAGAGAGAGAAAGTTCAGAGAACCAAATTTTTCCTCTCCATGATGGATACATTCACAATTATCTTCAACTATTTGTAAATTTGGAGGACGACACAATTTATGACGATGTCGGTTTATCCCCTTATGCTCCTAACGAACAAGGGCTTTACAGAAAATTCAATCCTATAAGAGATGATATTAAATTCAATTTGTTTCCTGATACTATTATTGAATTACAACAAGACGTAGGATGTTGATGAGAAAAAGTGAAAAACAGATTGGATATAGGAACTTTTAAAAGAATCATTATGGCGAAATACGGAAAAGAAAACGCAATATTTGCTCATTATTTTAAATAAAAAAGGAATAAATCTTAAAGATGAATGATATCTTTCAGGAAATGATGGTGGAAGATTAACAATAGGATTGTGTCCTATGTATTCCTTAAAATTTTTGTGATTACTAAATTTAAATATTGTTTGAAGTAAAAAAATGAGAGAGAAAATACCTTTTTAATCCTTTTGGGCAAAAATATATCTTAAGAAATGCGTATGAGGCCCTAATTCTCCATGATCTTCTGCTTCTTCGATTAATCCTGTTTCTATTACTGAATATTCTTTAAAATGCTCTTTCAAATCGGTTTCTGTGAAGTAGTGAACCGGCCTCCAAGGTTTACTTTCATAAGTATTTTCTTCAATTCGTTTTCCCTTTCCAAAACTTCTATCCGTATCAGAAAATACTACGAAAAAAGCAAAACCTTTTGTCTTCAATTTCTTATAACAATTCTTTAAGAATGAAATTCGATCATCTTTTAGAAATAAATGTAATACATAACAACAATAAATTCCATCATATTTTTCGTTGTTATAAGGCATCTCTAGTACGGATCCTTGAATAAACTGGGTTTTTGGGTTAAAACTCTTCGCGAGATTTATTGCAGATTCAGAAATCTCAATTCCTACAACTTCTAAATTAGCATCTGTAAATAATTTCGTATTTCGGCCATAACCGGCTCCTGGAACCAAAAGTTTGGTTACTTCATGCTTTTTAAATAAGTTGAGAGCATAAATCGCGGTTTCACTAGGTTTGTCCCCCCAAATTATCCCACCATCTAAGAAACGCTTTTCCCAATACTCCATGAAATGAATAATTTTTCTTATTAAATATGTTTTTACTGATTTTAAAAAATCTGTGTCGGTAGTTCAGAGATTATTCTTCTTTCAATTTTCGCTGAAAAATTTCCATTAAAGCCTTTACAGGCAATATGGCAATAATTTGAGTATAATCTCTTTCTTTAACCTCAAGATCGCTATTTTGAATTGCTATTTTGAATTGCTAACTATCCTCGCTGATTTGAAGGCCATACCCCTCGCTTCCATACCTTACGTTCCACGAAAACAGCAACCTCTTTACGTCGTCCACGTCAATTAAGTTAAATTGAGAGATTGTAGCTCCGTTTAGAGGACTACATTTACAGATGAAAATGGATTTTTCTTTTTTATTGATATCGACGAGGGTGTTTATGAAGTACGCATTAATTACGAGGAGCATACTGATTTTGAAATTGTGACAGCAATTAGATATGAGTTGACACTAGTACTCTTTGTGATTCCAGATGAAGAATCATAGAATGTATACTAGTAAAATTCACTTTTTTTTTTGAATTTATTTTTGGATTTATTTAATATCTATACTTTTATTAGCTTAGAGTTTTCTAAATTGTATTGTCTGTAATATGAAAAAACTTCTAAAAGAAAATCATAAGCGAAAAAATCCCAACCAATTATAAGAGAAAAATATCGATATGAGAAAGTTAGGTCTTATAATAAATCCAATCGCAGGAATGGGCGGTAGTGTAGGGCTAAAAGGAACAGATGGAGATATAATTAACGATGTTCTTAAATTGGGAGCCAAGCCAGTCGCTCCAAAAAGAATGGACACATTCTTAAGTCATATCGAATCGAAGGATGAAATATTTTTATTGGTTGCGCCTGGAAAAATGGGAGAAGAATTAGTAAATAATAAAGGGTTTAGATATGAAGTTATTGGTCAGATCCAACAACAAACGACAGCAGAGGATACAAAAAGAATTGCAAAGCTTATGGTAGAAGAACAGGTTGAGATGCTTATTTTTTGTGGAGGGGATGGAACAGCTAGGGATTTATTTGACGCAATTGAATTAAAAATCCCCGTTGTTGCAATTCCATCTGGAGTTAAAATGTTTAGTTCTGTATTCGCTCTAAACCCTAAAGCTGCAGCCAAAATAGTCGATAAATTTATCGAAGACTTTACAGATACACAAGAAAAAGAGGTATTAGATATCGACGAAGATGCGTTTAGAAATAATCGATTAGTTTCAAAATTATATGGTTATTTAATAGTTCCAAAAATTCAGCACCTTATACAGAATGCCAAAGATAGTTCCAAGGTTGGAAGGACTATTGACGAAAATAAATACGAAATTGCTCAGCAAATTATTGAGACAATGCAAGAAGATAATTTATATTTATTAGGACCGGGCACGACTGTTAAATCGATTACAGACCAGTTAAAACTAGGAAAATCATTACTTGGCATTGATGGTATTTATAACAAATCTCTTGTTGGTAAAGATTTAAATGAAAATAGTATAACAACCCTGTTAGATAGATATCAGAATGTTAAAATCATCGTAACTCCTATAGGGGGGCAAGGATTCGTGTTTGGTAGAGGTAACAAACAGTTTACACCTACCATTTTAAAAAGGGTAGGGAAGAAAAACATTATTATTATTAGCACAGAAGATAAAATAAAGAGTTTAAAATGCTTACGAGTTGATACGGGGGAGGAAGAAGTTGATATGTTGCTAAAGGGACTTACTAAAGTAATTATTGGATACAAAGAAGAATTAATTTGTGAAATTGAATGTTAAATAAAAGTAAAAAATAAATATAAAAAAAATTATTGTATATTTAATTCTTCGAGTTTTTCTTTTGATGGCCAACCAGTCTCCCAATCCCATCCACGAATTTCATAATACGATTCTAAACTCCCTTCTAAGTCTAATTTCACGCCCCCTGTTTTACCCGATTTCAATTCCTTGAGAACATGTTTTGGCAATCTGTCATCTTTTCTGGTTGTTCCTAGTTTACAACTTATAAGCCTTTTAAGAGTATTTATTCGTTCTCCTACAAGCATCAAGGATTTTTTGTTATAATTTGCGTTTGTAGATGCGTTGATAAATTTGATAATGTGGTCGAGTGGGGGGTTTATGAAATTACAATTAGTGGCGGAGTCATCGATTGCTCTTAAATCTTGTAAAGATATAACTCCTTTTTCTCTACCCCTGATTGCGATTCTATCTCCCGCCTTTACCCGAATTTTCGGATATTTGAAGAGCAATAATTCTGCGCCAAACCAATCACACTTTTCATGGTTCGCTCCCATATAGCAGGTCATATAACTCAACGCTTGTCCGGAAAATGCTCTCGGATCGTGCATTGGAATTTCCAAACCCTTCACGTGGGCTGCTAATTCGGGATCTACATCGAATTCCTTTGCCATTGCTCTTACTCCATCAGCAAGTATATTGCCTATACCTCCTCTAGTTGCAATTTTATCAAGTAATTTTAAAACAAGATCTCCATTTCCCCATTTAATATCTTCAATATCAATATCATTTAAGTGCTGTTTAATGTTCTCGATCCCTAAATTATTTTCTACTAAATAAATTAAAAAGGCGATTGAAACTCCACTTGAAATTGTATCAAAACCATAGACATTGCACATGTGATTGGAAAGTATTACTTTCTTTGAATCAAAGACGCCACATAATGGTCCAAAAGCAGCTACTGATTCGTATTCTGGACCGTCTACTCTAATCTCTTTACCATCGTTCTCTACAATGGTTGTTTTACCACATCTCATAGTACACCCAGCACAACCATAATCTAAAACGGGGTATTCTTCTCGTAACGTTTTTCCCGTAAGTTTATCGGCAAAAAACTCGTTTCTGGTGAAGTAATATCCTGGAGTATCGCCCAGAGCCATTCCCATGTCTAGATAACAATTTGTCCCATAGAGGGTGAAAAGAAATGGGACCAAAGTTTTAAGCAGGTCGTTTCGTTTAATGTCTTCTTCTTTCTTTAGTAATTCTCTGCCTATAGCACTATCTGCTATCTGAACTCTTTTAGTTCCATGAACTACTACTGCTTTTAGGTTTTTAGAGCCCATGATTGCACCCATGCCAGATCGACCTATGGCACGTCCTTCGTCGTTAATGATTGCCGCGTATTTTACGAGATTTTCCCCCGCTATACCAATAGTAGCGACTCGAATTTTATCGTTATTTAGTTCGCTTTTCAAAATTGACTGGCTGTCGTAGGTATCTTTTCCCCAAATAAGGTTACCATCTTTAAATTCAATAGTTTCATCATGAATGTAGAGATAGGTAGGTTTTTTAGATTTTCCGGTAATTACTATCGCATCAAAACCACTATTTCGTAAAGAAATAGGGAAATAACCTCCAGAAGTACCTTCTCCCCAAATTCCCGTGAGAGGAGAGATTGCAGTTACCGAATATCGCCCCGAAGATGGTCGGTTTGTGCCTGTTACTGGTCCGGTAGCAAATATTAGAGGATTTATCTCAGAATAAGGATCGTTTTTTAAAATTCTATAATCGGTTTCCGATAACAAATCGTACGTTAATTTAGCGCTCAATCCCGTGCCTCCAAGATAATCTTTCGCGATTTGGGTATCTAACTCTTTAACATCAACTTTTTCGTCAGTTAAGTTAACATATGCTATTTTTCCATTATATCCAATTAAATTTTCACTCATTTTTTTCCCTCTTACCATCTAAAAATCTATATCTTGCCCATCCCAGGCATATTCAAATATGGTCCTGAACAGTTTTTCACTCATCGTTCTAAAAGAAGTCAGAGCTACTGCATCATCGGCGGCATAGTTAGTCAATAAATCAAGTTTATCGAAGTATTCTTCTTGAGCAATTACAGGATTCTTCATGTCTTTTACGCATATGGGTCCATCAAGAGACACAATAAAATCTTTTATAACTTGAAGAAATTCAGTAAATAACTCTTTTCTACTCTTGTTATCTTCCTGAATATTGAAAAGAGGAAGTAATAATTTCCACCTATCAGTTACTTTTGCTTGGAACGCAAGTGAATAAACTGTGAACAATCCTACGCTGAGTCCATGATGAACATTAAAAATTTTCCCAAAACTGTGCCCTAACGAATGATCTATTCCGGGTGTCGTGTTTCCAAATCCTATCCCCGCCATCAAAGAAGCCATCTGCATGTGTTCCCTCGCTTCTATATCTTTTGCACCGTATTTATATGCTCTCGGTAAATATTTTAGTATTTCTTTTATCGCGGTTGAATTCATCGAGTCAACATATGGGCTGCCCCAATTCGATACAAAACTTCCAAGAGCATGAGAAAAGGCATCCAAACCGGTAGCCATAGTCAGAAATGGAGGTAAATCCTTTACAAAATCTGTAAATAAAATGGTTATGTCAGCGCATAACTCATCGCTTAGCACCTCAAGTTTTTTTGGAGGGTCACGATCAGTGTCAGTAATTACAGCAACTTGGGTTACTTCTGAACCAGTCCCAGATGTTGTAGGGATCGCTACAAAATATTTGAATTTCTTTCGCAATCCTACACAGCCAAAATACGGTAAGATCATGAAAAGATTTACTTCCGGTTTTTCGTACTTAACCATTACCATTTTCGTAGTATCCATTACGCTACCACCCCCTATAGCAATTAACACTTGCGGTTTAAATTCCTCGCAAATTTTAACACCTTCATAAATAGTTGGAATTGGTACTTCAGGTTCTACTCCAGACCAAATTTTATATTCCATTTCAATTAAATCAAGATATTCAGTTATATATTTAGCGAATTTCTGAGTAAATGAATCTGTTATAATTAGCGCTCGTCTATCTTCTTTGTCAATTGTTGCCTCTAATAAATGAGCTACACGAAGGAGGGAAGCTTTTCCTTGATAAATTTTAGATGAAATGTAGGTTGACATGCCTCCTCTTAAAGCTCTGCCCCCCATTAATCCCATCATATCCTTAATTATTGTCGCTTCATACCATGCTAATTTTTTTTCCACCAATTTTATCTAATCTCCTTGAATTATTAATGTTTTTTTTATCTTAAATTAAATTTTTTAGATATAATTTTGTATCTTTTTGATTATTATCTATTGAATAGTAACTTGAATATATACTTATAGAGTAATTAGAATAATTAGACGTAATTATAGATCTTATTAATTCAAAAATTTTTATAGATTTTTTAATACTCTCAACTACTTAAAAAAAATATCAAATACGTTTAAAAGAAGTTAATTTTTCAAGAAATTCAAGTTGGCGCAAATAAAGTCTGTCTCGCTTTTTCAATATTTCTTCCTCGCTTTTTCCGTGATAATCGTATAATCCTTTCCCAGTTTTAGCTCCAAGATGATTATTATCTACTTTGTCTTGGATTAAACCTAAGGTTCCTCCTTTAGATTTTATTATATCTAATACTAAATCAAGTCCAGTGAAGTCTTGAGATTGGGCAATACCCACAATTGGTAATCTAATACCTAAAGTCGATTTAATCGCAAGATCAATTTGTTCTGGTGTTGCTATTTTCCTAGCTAATAATTCATACATAGCGCCATATAATGCATTTTGAATACGGTTCACTATATATGAGGGAATAAATTTCTTAATTACAATTGGTTTTTTTCCTATTTTTTGAATTAAATTAACGGAAAAATCTACAACTTCTTGGGATGTTTTTCTACCTGGTACTACTTCTACAACGGGGATTATATGCGGTGGCGAAAACCAATGATGAGCTATTACTCGGCTTCTATTTTTAACACCTCTAGTAATTTGAAAGATATCTAAAGAGGAGGTATTACTTGCGAGAATTGCATTCTCAGGACAAAATTCAGACAGTTGATTGAACAAGTGTTTCTTTAAATCTGGATTTTCAAATACTGCTTCTACTACAAACATCTTTTCATGAGCAGCTTCCTTTAGGTCAGTTTTTGGGTGAATTCTTTCGATTATTGAGAGAATTTCGTCATTTTGTACTCTATCGAATTCAGCTAATACCTCAAGATTTGACATAATCAAATCTAATGCATGGTCAAGTTTCTTCTGATGTGTATCTACGAGATCTACTTCAAAACCAGCTTGAGCGTATACTTGGGCTATTGAATGTCCCATTGTACCGGCTCCAATTATTAAGACGCTATTCAAATCTTCAATTTCTATCAATCTAAATCACAAGGTCATTTTTAGTTTCATTAAATTATTATATGATCTCGTTCAAAATAAAATTATCAAAACTAATTTAATAATGATTATCGATGAGTGAAGAAATAAAAATTGTTTCTATAATAGG
>JAGXNZ010000164.1 GCA_019894655.1 Promethearchaeota archaeon
ATTTTTATAATAACGCTACCATTTCCAGGTAAATCCGAATATACGCCTTTTGGATAATACACATCAAAATACAATTTAACACCATCAGCATCGAAATACAGAACATCGGTTTCAACATTACAATCTCAATCCATATAAACTTATAGAAGTATATTATAGATTAAATTAGAACAAAAAATAAGATATTTTGAAATTGAAGTAAAGGCTTAGGTATTATCTTTTAATTTCTTTTTTTCATAATTTTTGCTTATGAAGTAGTATGTTATAAAGATAAGAATTAAAACTCCTAACACAATCAAGAGTATATTGTTAAAATTCGCAGATAATGCCTCAATTTCTCCTTCCGGTAAATCAGTGATATTTAAAGGAAAAGTTATGGCAGTTGTTAACGATGCACCTATCCAAGAATAAAAAAACGCCCTCGGTATTGACCCTATTAATGTTCCTACAGAATATTTTTTGACATCCAAATCTACAAGTCCAGCTGTATAAGATATGGGATCAAAGGCAACAAATGGTAATAATCTTGCTATAATTATTGCTGACATACCGTATTTATGGATAAAATCATCAGCCATAGATATCGCACTTTTTCCTACAAATTTCTCAGCAAGTGGGCGTCCACCTTTTCTACTAACATAAAAACATAGTAACGCAGCTGCCATTGAGCCAATGACTCCCATTATTCCACCTCCTATAAATCCCCAAATCATCCCTGCTGCAAGAAGAACTAATTCAGAAGGGATAGGAACTATAAGCCCTTGAATCGCCATTACAATAAAAAACAGTAAAAAACCAAAGATACCAAGAGTGTAAATTGGATTAATAAACCTTTCTACCACTAATGTTAACAGAAGTGTTTCCCCTCCCCCTAAGTAAATATACCAAACCAACCCTAATGATATAACGATTAACGCGACGAATAAAAAGATGTATATGATTGTTTTTGCACTATACTGCGAGAAATTAAAAAGATTTTTCATATACTTTTTTAACTTAGAAGAAAATGATTCTTTGTTCTCATTCTTTTCCATGCTTATCAAATCATGAATTAACTTATGAATAAATAATCTAATTAAAAGTTCTATTCTAATTATTTTTTATCTTTTTCTAAAAATTAATTTCAAAAAGGAGAATTCGATTATTTCAAACAATTCTTTTGAAAAAAACGAGACTATATAATGATAAAAAAACAAGTTATTTCTAATAATCAATTGTAAAACAAAATAATACAATAAGATCGAACATGGTAGAAAAATGACTGATAACACAAATAAGCTGAATGTTAAAAAATTGATCTTAATCGTTATTGTAATTTGGGTAATTCTTGCCTTTATATTTGGGTTTTCTGATTTGTTTATTTCAATAGTAGTAGTTGATGAAACGTCTATTTGGGGAAATTTTGGGGCAGTATATGGCGAAATTCCTGGTTATGCGTTAATTGCTATCGCCTTAGCAACATTACTTGGGAGCCTTTTTACAAATTTAAAAATGCAAAAAATTCCGGGTTATGTAGGAGTCGTTGTTGGCGTTTTATTTATTCTTTTCATTAATGATGAAAGTTTTGTTAACATCGGATGGAGCTTAGTTTTTTCATTACTCATTTATACCATTATCACTTGGAATAAGGACTGGAAACGTTATAGAAATATTTCTGGTGTAATTGCTCTATTAGCGATTATAAATCCTTTATTATTTGTGCAAATAACTAAAATATTATGTGGAAGAGTTCGTTTTAGGGATCTTGCTTCGGGTTATGCTAATTTTACTCCTTGGTTTCTGCCCCCAGGTATAAGTGGAGGGGGGAGTTCGTTTCCTTCAGGACATGCCGCAATGGGTTGGATGTTTTTACCACTATTAATAGCTGTTAAAGACCGAAAAATAAAAGATCCACTAAGAATAATAATTACCGTATTAGTAATTGGATGGGGATTGTTCGTAGCTGCATCGAGAGTCGCAATAGGAGCTCACTATGCTTCTGATGTTCTCTTTTCAACAGGTGCTGCTACAATTATAACGATTTTTCTTTATTCCAAATTCTATAATAAGAAAGAATAGGATGTTTGATTATTCTCTAAACTTTTTCTTTTTTTTATCGTAAAATAAATTTATTGAGAGGAACAAAAAAATTGAAAGAAATTTTTAAAAATGTATACCATGTTGGGGATTCAGGTTGTTCAGTTTATTTAGTAGATACAAATAAAGGAAAAGACCTTGTTTTGATCGATTGTGGAATGAGCCTCGATGTCATTAATAAAACTAGCAAAATTGGATTAAACCCAAGAAATATAACCCACTGCATCTTAACACATTTTCATATAGATCATACTGCAGCATGTTCAGATTTGAAAAAAATCAATAAACTAGTTAAATTCTATGCTCACGATTTGGATGCTGATGCTATTGAAGAAAAGGGTCATGATAGTAAAACAGCTGCTTCTTGGTATGGAGTTGAATACAAGCCAGTAAAATTAGAAAGAAGATTAAGAGGTGACTTAGAAAAAATTCAAATAGGTCAATTTGAATTCCAGTGCATTCACACTCCCGGACACACTCCAGGGTCTATTTCGGTCCTAATAGAAGTTGATAAAACCAAAATCCTTTTCGGACAAGATATCCATGGACCCTTCTATAAATCGTTTGGTTCTAACCTTGATGATTATCAAAAATCAATGCAAAAGTTGCTCGATTTAAACGCGGACATATTATGCGAAGGCCATTACGGAATAATTCAGCCAGCCAGCGAAGTAAATCGTTTTATTAGAGGTCATATGGATAGTAATCGTCCCTAAATTTCTTTGGTATTATAATATAAGAACAAACTTACTGTCATAATTTTAAATATATTATTGATCTCACTGTTTTTAAAAAGCTTTATATTCTTTTAGAATTAATATTTCCTTACTAAAATTTAAATTACCGGTGGCAAAATTTTGCTTCACAATCTATTTGAGTCTTTCAACCAAGCAAGAAGAATGTTTGATTACGATTACATCTATGTCGATAGTCTTTTTCTTACTATTTGGATTGCCATCATGATTAAATGTAAAAAATGGAATGCATTAAAATTTGGCATCTTTACAGGATTTATCGTGTATTTCATTGATTCCATTGTCTGGTTTAACTTGCCAGCGGGCAATAATTATATCGTAGGTACTTTTATAAGAGAATATACGATTGGAGGTATCTATATGCCTCGCCCTCTAGGAGATTATTTTTGGGTTAAATTTGGAGCAGATTTTATGATGACATTTTCATATGCGATGTTTGCTTTCGGGTGGTTATGGATCATGTTTGAAAATTTTTTTAAGAAGAATTTAAAGGAGATATTACTATTTACACTATTGTACTTCATATTTTGGATGCTAATACCCTTATTTTCACTGATAATTCCCTTAAATGACACCATAGTA
>JAGXNZ010000165.1 GCA_019894655.1 Promethearchaeota archaeon
AACACCCGAGGATTTTAAAAAACACATGAAAACTCCTAATCTTGTAGATGGAAGAAGACTTTATGATTATGAGATGTTCAATAGCGCCTTACCATTCAGAGCCATAGGTCGAATTAATTTGGAATAATGCTTTAGGGTTTTCTTTCATTACCGTTGTTTTTTCACATATCTTTTTCTCTATTATGTAGAGAAACAAAAATTTATAGGTAATCCAGAATACTATTAAGAGTAAAATGGATAAAATGAAAAAGATTAGAAGATTAAAAAAATGAAACAATTTAAAGATTCCGCAGACGAAATAAATGGAAGTGTCATTATCTTGAAAAAACTATGTGAATTGTGTGGAAAACCTTTAAAACTGTATCAGCGTAGTTATGACAGACCTCACAAATTTGTCTTTATAAATATCGCTCAAGAACCAGCAAAACACTATTTTTGTTCTAAAAAATGTAAAAACGAATGGATATTTAACCCAGGCAAACATGAAATAATTGATCTAAAAACATCAATATAACATATCCATTGGATGTACCGGATAATCTAGATATAATTCTATGGTTCTAATAGTCTTATCATTTGATTTCAAAACAGCAATCATCATTAGGATTACCTTATCCGACTTGTTTAATCCAGTGGTTATCTTGCTTTTTAAAGAAGAAAATCCATGGATTTGGTAATCGAGTCTTTGTTTTTAAGGTTTTAAAATCTCATTTATTTTTTCTAATCTTTTTTCTCTTGATAAACTTTCTTTCACAGGGTTTAAACTACCATAAAGACTCTTATGAAAGATTTCTCTTGTTTCTTGGTAAAAAATTCCTATAGTAAATCTATGAGCGTTCCTTGCAATCTTCAGAGCTTCTTCTTTCGGCATAGTGCTTTTATCTAAGTATCCAATTTTATCATTATATTCCTCCCATTTATGATAGGGCATTGCTGGTTGGAGAACTTCAATAAACGAGAAACCTTCATGTTCTATAGCTTTAACGAAAGTTTCAGTTAAATGTCTAATATCACCTGCATAACTTCTCGCAACGAATGTAGCACCTACTTCTATTAGTAATGAAATCGCATTGAATGGGGTTTCAAAGCTTCCAAGAGGGGTCGACGGACCCTTCCATCCAAGTTCTGTTAAAGGAGAAGCTTGACCCGTGGTCAAAGCGTAAACACTATTATTATGCAGAACTAAAGTGATATCTTGATTTCTTTTAGCTGCGAATATTGTATGGGCTAATCCCTCTCCTAAGCCATTGCCATCACCGGAAAATGTAATAACTTTTAAATCTGGATTTGCAATTTTAACACCTTCAGCATTTGAACTATTCCGACCGTGTAATCCATAAATCCCGCTCAAATTTATGTAATCGAATATTTTCGCATGGCAACCAATACCTGAAGAAATGACGAAATTTTCTCTTTTTACGCCTTTCTTCACCAATTCAAGAACTGCATTTTGGAAAGCGGTGCGGATACCATAATTTCCACAGCCAGGACACCATGTAATTTCAGCATTTGTTTCAAAATCCATTTTATTTCAACGCCTCCTTAATTTGTTGTGATAGTTCAATTGGATCAAATGGACGCCCATCATATCGCTTAATTGTCGTTCTCACTTTTATGCCCGCTTTTTCAGCTAAAAGTTGGGTGAATTGTTCAGAAATACTCTGCTCAACAACTATATTGTCTTGATCTTTGAATTCCTCTAATTCCCAAGTAGGTAAAGGGCTTAGATATATTGGTTGAATCGTGGTTGGATTTAGTTTGCCATACTTAAGTGCTTCTAAAACGCTCATGTAAGTCGAGCCGTAAGCAAATATATTTGTTGGATTTCCTCCTCGTATTATGTTGACTGTTTCTTTATTTTTTAAATAATTTAATAGAGCATTAACCTTTTTATTTCGCTTATTATGCATTTTACCGATCAATTTAGCATCTTCCGTTGTAATTCCATATTCATCATGTTCATAACTATTCCATTTAATGGCTTCATTTGAAGGTGGAAAAAGCATTGGTGACACTCCATCATTTGTATCGAGATATCTTTTATATTTCCCTTCATTATGCATCTTCGTTTCTGCCCATTTTGCCTTATAAATATCAATATCCACGGTCATACTACTCTCGGATAAATGTTTTTCTGTTAGAAGGATACCAGGTGTTTGAAACTTCCAAACGAGATCTAACATTTCAGCAGTTAAATAGTAAGCTTCTTCTACTGTTCCAGGAGAGGCTACAATTCGCAAAAAATCGCCATGCCCAGCAGAAAGCGCAAACGCCAAATCAGCTTGTTCTGTATAAGTAGGAACTCCCGTAGCAGGACCAGGACGCATAGATAATACACATAACAGGGGTGTTTCTGTTATACCCGCTAGTGAGAATCCCTCTGTCATTAAAGCAAATCCCCCGCCACTCGTTCCAACCATAGACCTAGCTCCAGTGAACGCAGAACCAATAGCCATGTTAATTACAGCAATTTCGCTCTCAGCGTGAACGACGGCTAAACCAAAATTTTTGGCCTGTCTTGCTAAAAAGTGCAGTATAGAGGAAGCGGGTGTCATTGGATATCCGTAGTATGTATTAAGTCCGCCAGCTATAGCTCCAAGACTAATTGCATCATTTCCCGTAATAATTGGCCTTTTTTTTTCACCTCTTTCTAACGGGTATTTATTTTGACATCCTACTTTTACCATATCATATATAGTATCTGCAAATTTGATATTATCCTCGATACCTCTTGGATATTGGTTTTTGATATTTTGGTTCATTTGTTCTTTGCTCAACCCAATTGTCGAAGATAATATAGCTACGGCTCCTACACCATACATTAACTTCTTCATAGGATATATTTCAGCTTCTGAACTTAACGGGATGCCGATACCATCAACATTTTCTAGTTCGTCTGAATTAAAAATGACAATACCCCCATCAGCAACATCGTTAACGTGAGTATCACAGCTTCTCTTGTCAAAATTTACAACAAGATCTGCTTTCATGTATTGACTCGTAATCCAACGAGGGGCTGTGCTTACAACCGAAAAATTATGACCCCCTCTTATTAGTGACATGTAATCATCTAATTGAAATACATGCCTTCCCATACTTGAGAATATATGAGCAGCTACAGAACCCGCTTTTTTCACTCCTTCCCCAGCTTTACCTCCTACAAGAAAAGTAAATACATCATGAACCATTTATTTTAAACCTCTATTTTTTAAATTAATTCTTGAAATAGCCTTAAAATATTTAAATATATGGATTATAAATCCTAATTTTAAGATTTAGATGTTCCTATTTTATTCACTTCTCATGAAGTTTTACGCATATCATTATTTGTTCTGTTCGAGGAGCTTTTAAAACCGTATACTAAATTTTTTAAAACACAATTCCTTCTAAGAAGTAAGTTTATATCGTAATTTTTATAATAATACGAATACAAAATTGATTTTATATTAAAAATTATCAGAACAACCATTAATTACCGAACCTAAAGAATCAAGACTTAATTCTAACAAATAGGGGAAAGATTACCATGCAAATCTATGAATTAAAAATAAATAAAAACACATGTACCGGTTGTAATGCGTGCGTTGTTTCATGTCCAATTAACTTCAACGAGCTGAGGAAGCAAAGTTTTCTGAACGAAACAAATGCCGTCATTTTAGTCAAAAATGGAATAGCTGTACCAATTTATAGCGACAAGAGAGAAGTAAATTGCGATGGGTGTGGCGTGTGCGTAAAATTTTGTCCTCAAGTAGCCATTAGAATTATTAACGTGGAGAAAAAATAGGTGAAAAAATGTCATTTCCAAAAATATCAAGAGAAATTTCAAAGGAGATAGAAAGTATCAAAGTTCAGTTCCTTATTGAAAATTTAGAACTTATTTTAAACCGAGATAAATGCGTTGGATGCGGAACTTGCGCCCGGGTTTGCCCTAAGGATGCAATTTCTCGTGGACCAGTAGGAGCCTCACGAAGGTTTCCCACAACAGAAGATATTATACCAGAGCTCTATGACTGT
>JAGXNZ010000166.1 GCA_019894655.1 Promethearchaeota archaeon
CTGGAATGGAACTCATATTCGGAGGATTTCAGAATGTCAATCAGATTGTTGAAGCAGCAATTCAAGAAGACATAGATGTTCTAGGCTTGTCGATACATAGTGGAGCTCATTTTGCATATACAAAACAGGTGATCGATCTATTAAAAGAAAAGGGCGTATTTAACGACATTCTCATCTTAGTAGGAGGAGTTATTCCCGCACAAGACTTTCCAAAATTAAAAGAAATAGGCGTAGCTAATGTATATGGTCCTGGTTCAATGACTAATGACATAGTTGATTTTATTAAATCACATGTCAAAAAATAATTAAATTTTTTATTTAAAAAGTTTTTTGCATAATAGATATTTACATTATTACGTTACCATTTTAAAGAAGGGGATTATATGAAGAAAAAACAAAAGTTGGATTTAAAACCAATCGAATTGAGTACCCCAAGAGCAAATAGATTGAAGAAGCTGGCCAAGATTGCTAAGCTACCGATAATTAAACAATTGGTCAGAAAACGCATGTTCCCCGATGGCTTCGAGAACCAAGCAGGTACCGCTATTCCAATTAATTTATCTCTGGGTACTTATGAAGATCAAATTGTACCACGAAAAGTCGCAGAATACTTCATTGAGAAGGCAGGGACTATACTTTTGATAGATTGTCCATGTCGTACTGCTAATTTTATCGATCTTAGCTCACAAAAAACCAAAGAATTTAATTGTAATACTTCTGGATAATGGAGTTTGGGGATCCACCAGAAATACTGAAACCTATGCCTTAGATGATGTAAATTTAAGTGGTGTAGCACAAACATATGGATTTCCAGAATCTAACATCAATATTATATCAAAAGAAGAACATTTAGCAGAAAACATGAGAAATGCACTAAAAAACGATGGTCCTTTTCTATTTCATGTTATTATTACAGATGGATATGAAAATGTTCCTATATTGCCACTTTCTGTGGTGGAGATTAAGGAAAGATTCATGAAATCAATTGAGGATGCTAGAAAAACTAAAAACTAATGTAAATATCTGAACAGATAATGAATGAAGATAAAATACAGGTTTACAGATATCGCTGGGTAATTTTAATCCTCTTTATGTTAGTGAATATATGTTCACAGATTTTATGGATATCTTATGCTACCGTCACATTAAAAGCAACATCTTATTATAATGTAAGTGAATTTGAAATTCTTTTTTTATCGACGATTTTCATGATTGTCTATATTCCTGTTACATTTATTGCGTCTTTGTTTATTAATAAATATGGTTTTAGGATAGGTGTGGGATTTGGTGCCCTCCTTAATGGAGCTTTTGGCTTTCTAAGATTTTTAGCTGGACCTAATTATCTTTTAATTTTACTTTTTACGACCATGATTGCTGTATCTCAACCGTTTTTTCTAAATAGTGTTACATTACTCTCCGCAAATTGGTTTTCGGAATCAGAACGTACGACTGCTACCGGTTTTTCAGTAATCTCTCAACTCTTAGGTATCGCGCTCGGTATGTTTTTAACACCAATATTGGTTATAGAGTCTAGCTTTGAAGTAATGTTATTTATTTATGGGTTAGCTTCCTTAATTATCGGAATACTTTTTGCAATTCTTGCTCGAGATAGGCCTCCCACACCACCTTCAATCAAAATTAATAAAGAAAATATTATATTGAAAGGAGGTTTAAAACTGCTTTTATTTAATAAACTGTTTTGGATTTTAATTATTATCTTTTTTGTTGGTCTTGGAGCATTTAATATGGTGACAACATATATCGAGCTTATTGTTGCTCCAAGAGGCTTAATGGCTATCGAAGCCGGAAATCTCGGGGGGATAATGCTTTTAGGTGGTATAATAGGAGCGATAATTATGTCTACATTATCAGATAAATTGCGTAAACGAACACTTTTAATAAAAATCTCGCTTATAATTACCGTTGCTGCTTTTTTTGTAATATCTTTTGTGAATAATGCAATTCTGTTATATATTTTTGGATTTCTATTAGGATTCGGATTACTATCTGTTGGGCCTGTATTGTTAGAATATGCTGTTGATATTTCAGTACCCGTTCCAGAAGCAAGTTCAAACGGAATGTTAATGATGGTAGGTGCGGTTGGTGGTATAATTTTTATCTTAGGTTTTGAAGGATTTACTACTCCATCAGGAGATTATCTCCCTGCTTTGATCGTATTATCTATTCTTTCATTAGTATCATTTATTCTCTCCATCTTTCTTAAAGATGTAAAAAATGAATAAAAACAATTCCTTTTTTTTAAATTAGTTTCCTTATTCTTCATTTTATATGGTCTTCTCTAAAGAATTGGCAAGTA
>JAGXNZ010000167.1 GCA_019894655.1 Promethearchaeota archaeon
CAATAATATTCATCGAATAGTTGACCCCTCCATATTCTAAATACACAACTTTAATTCCAGAAGCATCTGTTGCTGTAACCGTAATGGTTTCGTTATCTCCTAATTCTAACGGATCGTCACTTTCAATTAAATTGCTCCATAAAGGAGTAGTGGTATCCTGAACTGTAATATCTGAACTGGTACTATTCCAGTTTCCATTATTATCATTAACCCAAATCGTATATCCTTTTACTCCAGTACTAGATGGAAGCCAAGTATTATTTGACCATGAATTACCTCCAACATGAGACATTGTAATATTCAGGCCATCAATTTCAAATTTTATTTGGTTAATTCCTGATAAGTCTGTAGCGTCAATAGAAATAGTTAAGGCATTCCCTAATTCAAGAGGATCTGAATTTTCTACTATATTTGCATAATTTGGAGGTGTTGTATCTTGAACAAAGATACTATTACTTAATTGGCTCCAATTATTTAATGAATCATTAGCATGGATTGTAAATAATTTTATTCCAATTGAACTCGGTGACCAGGCATATTCGTATCTTATTCCTCCAATATTTGCCATCGTATAATTCGTTCCCCCGATTTCGATAAATACATCGCTAATTCCATCAGTATCATTAACATCAACTTGAACGGTTTCCAATTCTCCAAATTCTAGAGGGTCTGCACTTTTAGATATATTTTGAATTATTGGTCCAGATGATATGAAAACATCAATAGAGCCTGAAGTTGTATTTAGGTTATTACTATTGTCTGTCATGTAGATGATATAATTAAAGGTTCCTATAGATGATGGCTTCCAATTTGACCATGTCCAAGTGTTACCTCCAGTAAAAATCATAGTGTGATTAATGCTGTCATATTCTAGAATTACCTCATTCACTCCAGAACCCGGTGTATCGTAAACTTTAATGTTAATTGTTTCATTCTGTCCTAATGGGAGTGGATCGGCACTTTCGATTAAATCTGAAAATGTTGGTGTTGTCGTGTCAATGACTGTGATATCATTGTTTATTGAATTCCAAAGGTCTTCTGTATCATTAGCGTAAATCGTGTAAGATTTTAAGCCTGTGGATGTTGGTGTCCAACTATTGTATTCCCAAGTTGCACTACTGATTTTTGACATAGTATGATTCACACCGTTAAATTCTATTAGAACATGGCTGACACCTGACAAATCAGTTACATTGATTTGGATCGTTTCCGTTTGTCCTAACTCTAAAGGATCAGCGCTCTCAAGTAAATTTGTTAAATTTGGCAAGGTTGTATCTATTACATTAATGCTTCCACTTGTTGAATTCCAACTTCCATCCGTATCATTTGCATAAAAAACGTAATTTTTTATGCCAAAAGTACTTGGAGTCCAGTTATATTCGAATGTATCTCCAACAATATTAGACATAGTGTAGTTAGTACCTTCTAATTCAATATAGACAGTGTCGACATTTGTTTCAGAATCAGTCACATCGACTTGGAAAGTTTCTTGTTGACCAAATTCTAAAGGATCGCTACTTTCAACTATGCTGCTAAATTGAGGTGGTGTATTTTGTACTTCAACCGTAACAATAAAATCACCATGAGCAAAATAGGATGAGGAACCACCAGCTCTGCGAATAGCATCAGAATGGAGAGTATAGGTTTGTTCAGTTGTTGGTGCTGTAACTTGAAAATCTAATGTTGCTGAATTCCCAGAACCATCTATAGAGAGTGTTTCTTGAGTTGAGTCAAAGGTAAAATCTTTATTATCCCCTCTACCTGGAGATCCACTTGGAAAACCTACTTCAACATCTCTATTTTGAGCCTCACTAAAACTTAATATTTGTATAGTAATTGTAAAAGTTTCACTTGGACTTACAGATGATCCTGAACTTGACGATAAAGAGATATAGCCGCTAGCGCTTTCTGTTATAAATCCATGGCAACCCAATGTATCGTGCCCCTCTCCGGTGAAATCATTGAAAAAACTCGTTTTGGCTATAACAAGCCCCGTAATTGATAAAAACAGTATGGTTGTGATTAAAAAAGATGAAATTTTCTTATTTATTTTCATTAAAACCCCTTTTTCCTTTAAAAATATAAAGATTTAAAATCTCTATTATTGCATTTCTATTTTTATATTAATTTAATAAAGTACATTTTGAACTTGAACTTATCAAATATATTATAAATTTGCTTAATTTGAAGAAATTTCTTATAATTTATAACTTTTATGAATACTGGTTAATTTAAACAATTGGAATCGCTCCAGTTTTATTTTTAAACTAAAAGTAATATTTAGTTTCAATCTGAACCGGTTTGTAAAACCATTATATTTTATAAATCAGAATTTTATAATTTTAAAAAAAATTAGACCCAATTAGATTATTTCTATTAATCCGCTTCAATATTTTATATTACACTTTATTTCTCTTAAGAATAAATAGAATAAGTATAGAAGGAATTATTCCACTCAAAAAAAATATAAAACCCGAAATAAAGAAAATATCTTGAAATATCCAAACTTCCGGATCAATTAAAGTTCCAATTAAAATTAACGATAAACCCGTATGTACGTAAGTTTTCGAATTTATCCTGAAAAATTGCTTTAAACCCGTTTTGCTGTCAAAATCTTTTATTAGTTTCAAAATTGAAGATAATAATGCGATAATAAATAGTGATATCACGGGATTTATCCAGACACTGAAAATAGAAAATATCACAAAGGAGAGAATAGTTTGTACTATTCCTCCTATAGCTAATATTATAGCTATTGTTTTAAGCTTATACATTCCATAAAGAGAACAAAAAACTAATGATATAGCCAATATAGATGCTAGTATTAATGTTGTTAAAATGAAATAATCCGTTCCTACATATAGAACATTTATATTAGAAAAAAGTGAAAGGAAATATGTGAGAGGAGAAATTAATAAACCAAATATACATACAAACGCAAGCATAAACAAACTCAAATAACTTAAATAATCCAAAAAGAGTCTAGTTTTCTTGTAATTTTCAGATAATGAATTCAATGTGTCATAAATCACATAAAGTGAAAAAACAACTAATATAGAACCAACTATTAAAGTCCAAATAATAAGATTACTTTCGCCTGTAAAGGCATGTAATGACGTTAAACCTCCTCCTCGCGTTATTAAAGTAGAAAAAATTATTGATAAAAAAATCAATATACCATTAATTTTTACTAGTTTACTATTAGTCTTTTTAAATGTTATTGTGTGAAAGTAAGCTGTACTAAAGAACCAAGGGATAAGAGAAACAGTCTCAACAGGATCCCATCCCCAGTACCTACCCCATGTCAATGCTATTTTTGCCCAATATGCTCCCAATCCTATACTTAATGTCAAAACGAACCATCCAAACTTCAAACTAAAATCGTAAAAAGATTTTTGATAGGGATTTTGTAACGACAGATTTGGACTTAACAAGCTAATAATTGAAACAGTAAAAGGAATTAAGAAAATTGCGTAAGCAATAAATGTAAACAAGGGATGCCATATCATAAATGGTGATCTTAAAAGGGAATTTAAACCTAACCCGTCAGGAAAAAAAATTGGAGTCTCTAATTGAAAAGGATTATAGATAAATAAAATTATCAGAAATACCGAAGAAATTAGTAAAGAGAGTATTGTTGACATTATAAAGACAGAGTCATCTCTATTTTGATTCTTGAGCCTAAAGAAGAAGATAACTACAGTATTAAATGCCATCCAAGTCATGATTGAACCTGCTTCGCCAGCCCAAATTGCCACTAATTTGTATATAGGTGCAAGTGTAGTTTCACTATAGCTCCAAACATATACAATATCAAAGTAGTCGTTAAGAAAGCAATATTCAAGGAGCAAGAATAAAGAAATTGTGAAAGTCATGCTCAAAGAAGATAAAAGATAAATATTTCGTTTAAATCTTAAAAGATAAAAAAGATCAAACGCAGTAATTATGATAGTAGAAATAATAAGAAGGTTCCCTATATAAGAAATGATTAATATCTTGACATTTAGCCCAAATAAATCTAAAACGAGAGGAATAATAATCACAATACTTAGGATCACTAAAAAATCAATAAGGAATATTTTCTTTAGTGAATAGGAATCAATTTTCATAATAAAAAAATGAAATAACTAGTATTAAAAAAGATTTTCATAAAATTTCATAAATTAGAACCAAACTCTTTCATTACCAAGTAATTTATAAGAAAAGTGTGCAATTTTCGCATCAAACTTTAAAATTTACTTATAATTTCTAAATAAAAGCTTTATTTGTTTTACAACACCA
>JAGXNZ010000168.1 GCA_019894655.1 Promethearchaeota archaeon
AAATTGAAAAATTGTGAAAAGTTGTCGAAAAGTAATTCAGATAATTGAACACAAAATAATCGTAAGAATCAATCGTGTAATCTTCTTCGTTAAGTTCTTCGATAATAGGATTGGTACTATTTTGCACAAGTACTTGATTAAGGACTCTCGGATATAAAACGGGACTATAGATTAAATAGCCTTCGGGGTCACCTATAGAACTATTAAACTCAACACTAATTGATTCGTTAATCAACACAGTTATCTTGTTCGATTCAGGAAAATTATCATCGAGATTATTAAACTGGGCGATTTCAGTAGTGTTAATATATCTAGATTCTAAATATGAGATTTTTAGCGCTCCAGAACTTAAATCGTCGACGAGATTAGGGTAATTATATGATTGATTAAAAAAACCTTCTTCATCAAATGAGATTTGTGTTATAGTTATGTTCCCAAGTCCCTGTTCAGGAGCGTTAATAATTGGAGAGTAATCATCTTCTGAAAAAGAACTAAGTTCGGGATTTATAGGGAAATCATTATTTTCAAGATTTAACGAGCTGTAATTTGAAGAGGTATCAATAAGAAACAAAGAGATTACTGAGCTCATTAGTACTATAACAACTATAATAGGTTTCCAGTAATTACTGCTCTTCATTTTTATTTTTTAACTGTATTTTTTTAATCAAATAATTAAATAAAATTAAATAATTTTTCTTAGGATTTTAATTTTTACTTCAATTTCCGTAATTGTCTGCTTTTACGAATATTTATATTTATTGAAAATATTTTTATATCATTCATAAAGTCTTTAAAAGGCATATCTATTACCGTAAAACATATTTTCAATAACAAGGTATTTAAAAAGCTCAATATGATATATAAGTTTTTTCCAATTATACCAGATTAAATATATTAATGTCGAAAATCCTATTAAATGATTTTTATGGGAACAAAACCAGATCGTACTAAATTTTTACAACATCTCAATACTGCTGTAGACTTTTTCGAGGATTATTCTCAAACTCTTTACAATAACATAATTGCAATTTCCCATAATGACGCTGATGGGATTAGTAGTTTACAAATCATTCAAAGTTTACTTCATAAAATGAAATTCAATTATGACTATTTCATTTATAATCGATCTGTTTCGTGGGGTAATTATTTAAATGGAATTTTACCGAAAACTCAAAACAGTAGAACTGCACTAATCTTTACTGATGTAGGTTCTAATCTAGCTGAGTTAGTACCTATTATTAAAAAACGGAAAGAACATTTTTACATTCTTGATCACCATGAAGTCGATTGCGATTTAGATTTAGAAGAACTTCCGGAAAATTTATTCTTTGTTAATCCTACGGTTTTTGGATTTGACGGTTTAGATCACGTATCGGGTGCTACTTTAGCTTATTTGTTTGCTAAAAAAATTAATTTATCTATCATAAAGCAAGGTTGGTTAGCCGTTATCGGAATTGCGGGAGACTCTTTGCGGTCTATGGAAAAGCTCCAATCATTTAACAAAGAAGTATATCAAGAAATATGCGACGAAGAACTTATCTTAGATAAGGAAGGATTAATTCTCTTTGGGAGTATGCATGAATCTATAAAAAAAGGGTTAAAATATAGTATTTTGCCTTTTCTAATCGGATATGGTGGTGAAAACGATCAAACTATTAAATCCTTTTTAGATAGCATAAACATAAACCCCAATAAAAAAATTATTGATTTAGAGCAAGATGAAATCCAAAGAATTAATAAAAGTATCGATATAGATGTCGGACACTTTGCTTTACTACCTCAAAAGAATGGCATTTTAAAATTCGCGTTTGAGCATGCGATACTGCTAAACATTCTCTCTTTTAAAAATATTAGCGCTGCTATTTCGATCATAAACCAAAAATCAATTACACGATATGCTAAAGAACTTTATGACGAATACATTGATGCACTGGTTAAGAATTTAAAAATATTAGCAAATGAATTGCCTCGGTATGAAACTAAAAGCACAATTTTCATTGATGCCGGAAATGGTAAAATTCCGCCGAGCAATTGGTCAGACACAGCAAGTTTTACTTCCGTTAACAGATTACTAAGACCCGATAAGATGATGTTCCTAGGTGGTCTCGAGAAGAAAACTCAGATGGTTAAACTTAGCGTGAGGTGCTCTCGGGAATATTTAGAAAATGGTCACATGGGTGTCAATAGGGTTATAAGCACGATTAA
Source organism: Promethearchaeota archaeon (assembly GCA_019894655.1). The sequence goes on from JAGXNZ010000168.1 coordinate 2,206, forward strand.
ACAAAAACTTGGAGGAACGGGTGGTGGTCATAAATTAGCAGGAGGTATAAGATTATCTGTACCATCATTTAAGTTGCTCAAGACAAATGCTGACGATTTTATATCATTTTAGCTAAAATTAATCATAATTATGGTTTTATTGGAAAATAAATCAGAGCGTACAATTTTACTAAAGATTAGAGTTAGAACAAACTCCAAGGTACAAAAAATATCGTATAATCAAAGTACAGATTCTTGGATATCAATTAATCTAACCTCTAAACCCATTAAAAATAAGGCGAATAAAGAATTAATTAAAATATTGAGTAAAAAGCTAAATATTGCTGCTCATCAGATTCAAATAATTGCAGGACTGAAAAATGTGAATAAAACGATTCAAATTAGATTTAATGAAGACATATCTAGACTAAAAATATTAGAAAAATTAATAAATTAATTAAGATCCAATTTTTCGCATCTTTCCGCATTTTAAACAGGTAATAAAGTGAGTCATACCCTCGTCTGCGCTTCTAGTCTGCCTCGTTTCTAAGTGCGCTTTGTCGTAACCACATCGTTGGCATTTAAAATCTTTAATTGAACTTCTCAAATTCTCATCCTTCCATTTCATTACCTCAGTAAGATTTGAGACTTCATTTCTAATAGGTTGTTCAATTTTTGTTTTTATTATATAAGAATCTGTATTTTCCCCCGAAAGAGGTTTAATGTAGCCACATTTACATTTAAACACTTTCTGACTATTTACCGTTGAGGGTAACATCATAGAGCCACATTCATCGCAAAATTGCATTTTTTTGGTCGAGTTAAGAAATTTTATTATAATTAAAATAGTATTTCAATAACAAAAATTTTTCCTTCTAAATCTAAAAATTCAAACCAAATAATAAAGCACATAAAATTACACCCGCTAAAAGATCTGCGGTTGCACCAGGATTTAACTTTCCATTTTGTTTTTGAAGTTTTTTATCCAATTTAATAGTTAACTTTAATCCTTTTTTAGTAGAAATTCCTCCATGTGAAAAGATTTTTGAAGCCTCTTCTGAAATAATCCTTGCCTCAATTTTACCTGCTTTACGGATAATTAAGGTATCTAAATGACTTGCTAGTAATTTCAAGTATGTATTCACAATTGTTTGATTTATATTTCGATGTTCTTTAAAACTATCAAGAAAATAAGGTAAACCTTCCTCTAAAACGATTTTAAATCCCGTAGCATACTCTCTACTTATTAAATCGTAATCTTGAGATTTTTTAAAAATTTCTTTAAGATTTATTTCATCTCGGATGATTTCTTTATAGGCATTTGGATCATTAACATCATACTTCTCAGTTTGGCCTAACCCTCCTGGATTGCTAAGTTTAATTGCTTCATATAAATTTAATGTGTCCTTAACGGTAGAATCTTCTATAATCTTGTTTAATATTGACTCAAAATCAATCAGTCTACGTTTTTTTAACTTTATACATATTGAAGCAGTAGATGAGAGGGGGGCTAAGATAAGAATATGTCCTAGTATCACATTTCCTCCGGTTTGCCATTTCATCATTTCTTTGACAGATTCTTTAAAAAACACACCTAATTCGATGTTACTAAAAGATTGCTTATCATTATTAATAGTAGTGTAAGCTTTTTCGCATAGTACTCTTAAATTAGGTTGAATAGCAGAAATTCCTGCGAGAAAGTGCTCAAAACTTGTATCTTTAAAATTTTTCGTTCTGTGTACATTTCCTGGTTTTGGCCATCCAGAAAGTTCTAACAAACTCGAAAGGTTAATGCACCTTAGTAAATCATCGACTGATTCGATAACAATTTCTATACTTGACACATTAGAAATATTATTTTTTTAAATTAATATAGGTTAGTTATAGATGAGTTAATAATATGTTAATTCTAAAGATCTTTTCTCCTTAATTCTATAACCTTTAATATCAGAGGTGTTATAAGAAATCGGTCTGAACTTCTCTGTTAAATTTTTCCGATGTAGAAACTTCTTAATCCTTAATTTTATTACCCTATTTGACATCCTGCTTGGCACAGTCAATTCTATGCTGTTTCCACTTCGAGAAAGTTCAATTTGAGGTAATTGTTCTTCAAGAAACCTTAATAGGTCCTCAATATATTGATCCTTTTCAATCATTAAATCTTTTACATCAATAATTAATTCTTTGCTACTATCTTCACTCAAATTCTAATCACTCTATATTATAATTAAGGACATTATTAATCTTTTTCCAATAATAATATGACAAAAACAAGAGTAAATAGATAATGTTAAGATAGAATTATATCGGTATTTCATCTCCCCATAGATCTAACGCTTGTTTTAATTCAGCATGACTTTTTGCGTATTCTTTTACGCTTATATTATCCATATAAGCATCAATTGATTGCCTTAACGCTTTCGCGCCTTTTTGTGTGCCACCTGGGTGACCAAGCACACCTCCTCCGACTTGAACGGCAATATCCTTTGATAAAAGCTCAATTAAACGATGTATTATTCCCGGATGAACTCCTCCAGAGCATACGCTCAAAACCTTTTTCATTCCATACCAATTCTGTGCTAAAACTTCCAAATCGGTCTCATTAGAATTTTGAGCAATCTTCTTATAGTTATTCAACACTTCTATTTCATCACCCGCTAATTTCCCCAAACCTCCAATGTGAAGTTGATCCACACCCTGCATTCTTGCTATTTCTGCGAGTACTTTCATGCTCATCCCATGATCCGGATTTCTATCAAAAGCAGCATGAAACGCTCTATGAGCATGTATAGCCAAACCCAATTTTTCACATTCCACTCTAACTGTTTGAACAGCCGCCCAACCAATTGTCAATATGTCGATCATAACATATTCGTTGTTAAAATCTTTTACTAACTTCGCACGACGCTTCATTTCGTCAACTTCAGCTGTAATATTTATTAAATAACTTTTTCTTTCTCCTGTTTCATTTTCTGCTTTATCTCTCATTTTCATGCTGAGATCGAGTCTTTTTTCGAATCTATTAAACCTCTGATTAGACAAGTTTTCGTCGTCTTTTAACAGATCTACTCCTCCAGTCCAAATTTCGTAACCATGTTGAGCGTGCTCCTCAGCATAATACCCTACTTTGGGTTTTGGAACAGTAGCTGTAATTGGTCTTCTCTTAACATTAAGTAAATCCCTAATTCCTTTAATTCCATACTGAGGGCCCTTAAAGGAGGTTAACAAGTTTTTAGGCCATTTCACATCAACCAACCTTAGACCTACTAAAGCTTTCATACCAAAAATATTTCCAGCAATGGAACTTAAAATTTGAGGCA
>JAGXNZ010000015.1 GCA_019894655.1 Promethearchaeota archaeon
ATTGTATCCCATCCGAGCTCTATCTCCCCAATATGCGATTTCATTGAGTACTCCTAAAACACTGGGGATTGAAACTCCGTTTGAACATGGAATACAATAACCACATCTGGTGCAACGAACTACAACATACTTATTATAAGCATCCCTTAAATCTGCAATAGTTTTTAATTCCGGTTCAGTTAATGTGTTGATCCCTGAATTATTGGCAGATTCGACATTTTCCACAACTTGTTGCATGGTGCTCATGCCGCTTAAAACGACAGAAACATGGTTTTGATTCCATAAAAACTGTAGTGCCCAATCAGCCATAGTCCTCTGAGTGCTGGAATTTTTCAATACATTTTTTATCAATGGTTTTGATTCTAAATCATCGTCAGGAATTGCTAATTTTCCTCCTCGAATGGGTTCCATAATGATAACTGCAATATTCTTTTCCCCAGCGTAATGTAAACCTTTTAAACCTGCTTGATAATTTATATCTAAATAATTTAACTGTATTTGACAGCAGTCCCATTGGTATGAATCAATGATCTCTTTAAAGACATCGAAATTGTCGTGAAATGAGAAACCAATATGTTTAAAAAGTCCATTATCTCTCGCATTTTCCATGCTTTCAATTAAATTCAGATCTTGTACTTTCTTAAATCGCTGTTTATTAAGTCCGTGAAAGAAATAAATGTCTGGATTGGTTTGTAATCTATCTATTTGCCTTTCAAAATATCGTTCAAAGTGATTCTGTCTCTTAACTAACCAAATTGGTAATTTCGTGGTTAAATGAACTTTCTCGCGATACCCATCCTGTAACGCTTTTCCTATGATTACCTCACTTCTACCTCCGTGATAAGGATAAGCTGTATCAATGTAATTTACACCATGATCTATCGCATAACGAATCATTTGAATTGCTTCCTCTTCCTTTATTTTAAAGTTTTGATCAAGTGGGAGGCGCATAGTGCCAAAACCCAAAGCAGAAACGTCCCATCCCAATGAACCCATTTTTCGATACTTCATAATAAATATTAAACTATCCTATAACTAATTCTAATTAATATCAAATAATATGAAATCCATTAATAAAAAGATCCTATTTAAAAATAAAGAATTTCTTTTGAGCACACCGTAAAGAAATTTTCCATTACGGCTTCAATTCTTCAAGAATTCTTTTTGGTTTAATCTTTTTAATTTATAATTTTTATTATAGATGTAATCTACTATTGATGACAAAATCTATGTAGTTTGGGGCACCGATGAGAAATTTCCAGTTCTCATGAGCATGATTTTAAAACCGATGTGATTTTAGTCTATCTCTTTTTTAATTTGCTCATAAAAATTTTGTATTATCTTATGTCTTTTCTCGGCGATTTGCTTTGATGGTTCCTGGCCAATACCAGGTAAAAAAGAACTTACCGATGAAGAATATGGATATCAAATGATGCCTGTTCAGACCGCAATACCACTTTTAGGATTAGTTATGTGTGGTTATTCTACCGATAAAAGGAGCGAAAAAGCGTTTGAATGGATAATGCCCCAACGTTTAAAAGATGGTGCATGGCCCGTTGGTTTGTCTGCAGGTAATTATAGAGGGATAGCTGGGTATCGTCGACTTGCACATTCAAGATGGGGGTGTAGATCGAATACAACCGCAGTTCTCAGTTGTCTTGCTTATCATTCTAAGCTCAGTAAAAGTGAAGAAGCTAAGCGCGCTCTAGATTTAGTACTTGGAACAGACTCAAAATTAAGAACAAATCTGGGTTTTATGATCGCTCGCATTATCGGGTTAGAAAAATCAATTGGAGTAATAACTTATATGGCCAAATTTAATATTGCTCATATTCTAGATCTTTGTTGGAGAGTAGGTGCAACTCAAGATGATAATAGGGTTTCAGATTTAATCGAATTTATAAAGATGGAGCAAGGAGAATATGGATTATGGGAAAATCTTAGATATCCTCAAGTTACTCGATGGTTAACTTTTGATTTATTACGTTCACTTTCAAAAATAGAGGTAAATAAAGATTGGATAAGTTTTGAACCTAAAACTCCCTTTAAAGCATATTTTGAGAAAAATAAAAGATTCTAATATAAAAGAAGTTTTATATAAAAAAAAAAACCTAATTGACATTTTTACATTGTTTTTGAAGTTAAAAGGACGCACATCCTTTCTCTCGCCCGATACTCCAATGGTTTATAGTACGGGTTCATTGATAAAACTCCTTAAGATTTTTATTTACGTTTAAAAAATTGCTTCCGTAGTAAAAAAGTAGTGATTGCTGTATAGGAGATAATTACAGCCAAAATAACTATCCAAGTATATGAATTTGCGAATATTGGATCAGCATTTACCCCTATTTTCTCATAGGAATCCATTATTATCATTGAATTAACCATCGCAAGAGTTCTATTTATATAAAGATCCTCAGAAGATTGCGAAGGAGGTTTATCAGGAAGGAAATCGTATCTATTAAGATATAAGTTTTCTGCTATTAGAATTCCTGTTACATTATCAAAATAATAGTCAACTATGATTGTCCATAAAAATACGGAATCTCAAACAATCCCTTGGGTATCCCACTCATAATATGCTTGATAATGATAAGTGCTAAAATTATACATAAGATCTTTGTTATATAGTTTTTCTCCTATATAATTGAAGGATATGTCTAACTTGTTTACTCCTTGATACTGTCCTATTTTTAAATAATCAGCGAAGATAACAGTTTCATCCACGCGAAATGTTTGAGAGTTCCCGATGTTAGTTAAATCCAGGAGCAAATCAGAATGCGTCTCTTGAATAAAAAATCTATAGAAATCTATACTAGTTTCAATGACTTCATAAGAATCCAATATTATTTTATAGTTAAAATTTGCACCTGCTCCTGTTAAATCTAAGTCCTCATAATTAATGTCGATTTTTAATAACGAATCTCCCTCGGTTTCAATAACTTCAAGATCCATAGCATATTTCGTTGTATTATATCCCTTTTGCACTGGTGAAAATTCTAGATAATATTCCACATGTTGAATTTCAGAAAGATCTTCGAACCATGTTTGAGGTTGAGATACTGCATTTTTAGAGTTAAACATTAAGGGGGTAATTACAATCATTAAAATTGTAAGTAAAAGCGCAAGATTCTTCCATTGAAAGCAAAAGCTTCATCTTTTAATTTGTAATTTCACCAAATATATTTTAATTTTTAATTTATTTAAACAGTTTATTCTTCGTTAAAATCACTGATAAATTTAAGTCTTTAAAAATATAACTCTATAATTTTTAAACATTCAAATTATTTGTCCAAGTTCCGAAATCTTTTGAATTTATAACTTAAAAAAGATTATAAAAGAAGAAAAAATTATGCTTTATGGTTTACTTAGTCCATTAGTTTCTGATTTTTTTTTAGTTCTTCGGTATAATATATAATTAATTACGACTATTGCAAGAGCGCTAACAAAAACAATTGTCGAAGGTATTACAAATTGATTTATCCCGAACGGAATGTGCGATGGACTCACTGGAGGTATAGCCCAAAAGAACGCCCAGAAAAAGCGTGTCAAGGAAATTGTTCCCAAATAAATGAGGTAACTGGCTACAAAGAGTGAAAGAATCTTTAGAAGTGGTTTAATCTTCGCGGTATAGCCTATTAGTATTAAAATAGAACTTATAATGAGTAAATTGATTCCTATCCCGCTTGTATTGATGGTAGCCAACCAAATAATATCCTCACTATCAAACGAAAGAACATTCATGGTAAATATATATGCATACACGGCAATAATGATTCCAATAGATAAATACAGAAGTATTCGGGAAGAATACACTCCTTTTTTTCTTTTTCTAATTAGGGTGTTACCTGCGACAACAATGGTTCCTAAAACCAGCAATCCTATAATGATCGTTGAAACAATAGAGATCGACGCAATTCCGAGTTTTTCATCCTCAATTCGACCAAACCATTCCGTATTATTAAAAATCACAACACCGCTCACAATATATATGTGTTCATAAAATCCATATAACCAGAGTGAAAAGCGTTCGATAGCTTCTAGTCCCCCCTCGGAAATCCACTCATTATGGAACATTGGTATAAAAAACGCGATTATGGCAACTAGGCTACCAGCGAAAGCAAATATTAACCTATTTTTCGAAATTATTTCATAAATTTTCTTTTTATCTCGACTTTCATCGTTCATACTATCATTTTTGTCTTATTTTTTAATTCAAAGATTTACATTTTTGGATATGATTATTTTGTTATTTTAGTATTTAAGCCTAACCTTCCTTTTAAAAGAAAAAAAAAGTAGCCTCTAATAATTATTGTATAATTTTTTCGAAATCGAGGTTCTCTAATCTAAATATTTTTTGACCGAGTTAGAAAAAGAAAGACTTAAGAATGTTTAAGTCCATTTCCTAATCAATGAAAGAAGTGGAATTTTTGATTTGTCCTTATTGTAATGCGAGGCTAGAAAAGGATGATTTCCTTAGACTTATGCATCCTAGAAGGGTTATAATTGGGTGTCCTAACTGTAGTAAGATATTAAGTGTTTCAAAAGATAATCTTTAGAAACAAATCATCTTTGTTAGAGAGGAAAATAACTTCCGTCTCTTTTTTACGAATATGGATAATTTTTTAAAAGACATTATTTTTTTACTATAAAGAGGTGATTTAACTTGAATGATGACCAACGAGATGAATAGGAACGAAGGCAAAAAGTTAATTACTATTTTTTCACGAGAATTAGCAATTTCTTTAGAAACATCCAAAAAAAGTTGATTTTTAAGTTTCAATATCTTATTCTCAAGATGTTCAATTACATCGTCTAAAACCCCTTTTCTTGATATTGTAAATCCTATTGTTCGATATAAACCTATTGCTCCAAGGGCATCCAATTTATCTGCATCGGACAAAATTTTTGCTTCGAGAGTTCTGGGTATTTTTTCATTCGAAAATGAGTGGGATCGGATACTGTGGAGGATATTTTTGATATCCTCTTTAGTAATATTAAAATTTTCTTTGTAAATGAATCTTTCAGCGATATCTGCAGAGATTTCAGCATGATTTTCCATAAATTCCCCTTTTTTAATATTTCTACCGACATCATGAAGTAAAGTCGCAATTTTAATCACTGTTAAATTTGCATTTAAAGCAATTCCTATTTCCAAACTTTGTTTTAATACTCTTTCGGTATGTTTAAAACCGTGAATATCGTCTCTCATAGAATTTTCGAATGCAAATAAGCGAACTTTTTCAAATATAGCCTTAAGATCCATAATTTAAATATCTAAATGAAATATAGTAATTAAAAATGTAATTATTAGTAAATACAAAGCAAATAGGAGGCAATCCTGTTGTCAATCTTTCACTACGATTTTTTGAAAGATATCATTCTTGCTTTTTTCTTATTTTTTTTTTTTAAAGTAATGAGCAAAAGAATCCTTAGTTTTTCCGTACTTTTGCATAATTATCCTTTTAAATGAACCATAATCTAAGCGTTCTCTCATGTTATCAGCTCATCAATCGGCGTGGACTATAAGAGTTATATCGCTATTAGGATAAAGATTGACGTTTACATCGTCCAGAAGTGGCATAAACTCTTTATTTGGTCCGTATGCATTGCTTGCACAATCTTCGTAAATAGCATTTTTCAGTGGATCCCAGATTAATTGGAGATAGCTTTTTATTAACCCTTTATACAATGGAAATGGTGAAAGTTTGGGATTGGTAAGGAGCTGTCTATCTATAGCAGCCAACGCTTCAACAATCGTTCCCTCCTCCTCTATTGATACTTCGTAGTCAATTCCGTTTGCGAGCCCTTTTTCAGGTACAAAAATTGTTAATTTAATTTTTTTAATCTATTATCACCTTTTAATAAAGAAAAGAATAAATCCATTAAAGTTTACAATAGTCCTTTTTCCTTCAGGAGTACAGGTAAATCCTTCTTTAATGCGAATGAAGTAATGTATTTCTTTGTGCCTTCAACAACAACGCAATTGCCATTTAAATTAAGTTTACGAGCATCGTCAGAATCTAAGTCTTTTGTTTCAAACCTTATGTTTTTCATATAAGGGCTAAGTGCCGAAAATACAAGATTCATAAATTGAGACCAAACGCATTCGCAAGCATTCAAAGGAACATATACATCTACTGATAATTTATTCGGATCCATATTTACTGTCTCTTTCAAATTAGTTTCGTGAGCGCTAGATAATTCCTTTGTAGTTGAGCCCTCGCAACAAGAATTTGAAGAACCACAACATGAATTCTCTTGGTTTACTTGACCGTTCTGGTTTTCACTAACTGATATTTTTAATTCTTCTTTTTCCATTTTTATCACTTTTTAAATCAATGTTTC
>JAGXNZ010000169.1 GCA_019894655.1 Promethearchaeota archaeon
AATATTATCAAGATGGAAACGGATATATTATTAAAAGAAAAAACAAAAGAAATTCAAAGCTTTAAATCAATGGTTAAAAAGAACACTACTTTTAAACAAAAACTATTTCCCCTTTATAAATATATAATTGAAAAGCTTGACAGTCTGGAAGAAAATATTATTGAGTTCATATCCGAACAAGAGCAATTTTTAAAAGAAAAGGTTATAGAAGAAAGAAACAGAACAAGCGTTGAGGATTTTGATAGTTTTGTTTCTGAAACTATCCAAAATTATAAGAAGAGGTTAGGAAATTACAGGGAAAACATTGACCTGAGCAAAGCAAATAAAATCACAAACGTTATCGGCGGTTTTGATGCAATGCTAATTGATTTTAACGAAAGTAACAAGCTTTTTTCTAAAAAGCTAACAAGTCTAAAAGCCATTATCCAAGATCTTGATGAAAGTTCGATAAAAATAATACAATGGGAGAATTTTAAAGCCTTTTTTACTGAGGAAGTTGATAAACTGAAGGAGGAGTATGTAAATGATATAATTTCTCAAGAGATTATATTAATGAGCGAGGAAGAACACAGAGACACAATAAGTATAAAAAAACTAGCCGATAGGCTTAAACTCAAATGTAGAGCCATAATTCCAAGAATTAGAGATATGATAGAGGGGTCTAAATTGCAAGGCGATTTACTTGAAGATAAAAAAGAATTAATAGTTCACACTGAAGCTTATCATAAGAATAAAGAATTGAAAAATTTCACAGAAAATAGAATTATAAAGCAAACCCAAGAGGCAGTAGGAAAATTATTAGCTCTTTACGACTCGTGTATAAAAAACAAAACTCTTGGAGTAAACTTGTTAGAAATTCAAAATAGAATTGATTATTTCAGTGATTTGAAGGAATCTATTGCTAACCAATACAACACTAAGATAAAAGAGTTGAATGTTGACGAAAATAGATTAGAGAACATGGATCTGATTAATAATCTAAAAGCGGTTATAAATAATAATGAGAAAGCGATTTTGAATATTAAAGAAAATTTGGCTCTTTTTAAAGACTTACAAACATTCATAGTCGATGTGTTAGATAATGTAAAAATCGAAATAAAAAACCAATTAACTAAAACTTCTGATGATGTTGAGAGAGTAGAGTCTCATGTAGAGATGAGAGATATTCTAGAAAGTAGAAAAGAGAGCGTTAGGATTAGATTAAAACGAGTTGATGAAAAAATGGAGGATAAATTGAAGTCGATCATTATTATATCATATGAATCAAGGAAATTTGAGACCGAAGCCAGAGAATTCTATGTTAAGAAAAAGAATGAGATCAAACAAAGAGTAGAAGAAAGAGTTCAAGTAATAAGTAATAAAATAAAATCTTTAAGGTTTGAAACGGATCGAAGTAAATTAATAACCATAATTTCTAACAACAATATTCATTTAAGCCAATTATTAGGAACATTACAAACGAGGGTTGAAGATTATATTGAAACGGAACAGTATAAGCGAGCATATTTAAACGTTAATAAAAAAAAGGTCTATATCGATCAGGAAATTAAAAATACAAGTAAAGAAATAAAAGACTTAATTAGGATATTTAACCTAAATTCGAACGATTTCGAAACTAGAAATTTTCACATCATAGAGGGATTTGATCGTTTTATCAAAGAATTTAACGAAATTTTAAGAGAGAAGGTAAACACATTAGAAGAATTAATCGTAAAATCATACGTGGAAATGGTAATAAAGGCTGTGGCAAACGAATTCTTAACCTTAAGTTTTTTGCAGAATGAATTGAAGATAAAGAAGCAACTTATTCAAAAACACCTAATTTCTCTAATTAGTGCAGGAAAATTAGATGGGAAATATGATCCCCAAATAGGATTGTATTACACCTCAGCGGAAGTATTAAAATCACTCGACGAGAACCAATTGGAGGTTATAAAGAAAATGAACTTTCGGGTGTACATGTTTATGAGGCGTTTAAAAAACTTCACAAACCAGTACGGTTCCATTATCGCGTTCTTTGCCTCGCTCATCACTATCTCATATTATATTTTCCAAATTAGCGGAGAAAATCCAATTGCTATAATAATTCCTATCATATTGACATTAATTGTACTAGGATACCTCGTCTTTAAGAAAAAGAAAGACGAAAAAATTTGATTTTGGAATAAGCCGAGGACTTAAATTTTTAAAAAGGGATTTAATCATAATCCATTACGAATTGTACTTCTTTGGCTGTTCTTTTAAGGTAGCCTAAATAGCAAGCTTGATTAAAATGGGCATAAAATTTCTTTTCAATTATGTCTTCTTCTTCAGCAAATTCTTTAAAATCTGAAAGAGACATTTTTCCTTCTATGCTATAAGTTTTTGCTATTCTTATTAACGTTTTTACATTATGATTTAAATAAATTTTTCTTTCTGTCATTTTCTTATTTTTTTTTATTTTTTGAGATCCTTTTAGTTTTAGCACAGAAGATTTTAGCTTTTTCTTATCCAACCCTATTACATCAGAATAAAAGGTTACACCCACATTTTTAAACCTTTTAAACTCTTCACTGTGGGCAAAGTTATCAAGTTCTGTGATAATTTCTTCTATTGATCGATTCGCAAGTAGTTCTTTTTCCCTTTCGCGTCTCTCTCGATAGTTTTTGATTAAATCTAATTCTGAAATTTTATTAGAAGCCGCCTTAAAGCATATTTCTTTTCGATTAACTACATCACATAAATCCAATTGCTTTGAATCGGATAGCACCGAATTCATAGTCATTTCTTTTCGTTCGGCGGCTTTGTAAAAAGGAACATCGATGGATTGTCTGGCTATTAATAGATAGCACCTCCCTGGTCCATATCGCCCCGTTCTACCGCGCCTTTGGATTAATCTAATCTCTGATGGAACAGGTTCGTAAAAAATAATTGCGTCCACATTAGGTATGTCAAGACCTTCTTCTGCAACGCTGGTGGCTACGAGTACATCTAACTTTCCTTCTTTAAATTGTTTAATAATTTCAATTTGCTTGTTTTGTGAAAATCCTAAATCATTTACGTTGGTTGACTGACCGATAAATTTTTCAACTCTTAAACGAGAACCAAAGCGTTCTTCTATTAAACTCTTTAATAGTTCAGCCATGGCCCTGTATTGCGTGAAAACGATGATTTTATTGTTTTGATAATCCTCGGTCTCTTCAGTAATTATTGAAAATAGCTTTTCAATTTTAGGATGTGAATATACATTGCTATTATTCTGTAATAGATTATTTTTGATAAATTTGAAGTGCTCGGAGTTGACGATTCTTTTAGCCGAAAGTATATCTTGATCGGATTTATATTCAATTTTTTCTAGAAATGTTAAAAAGAGGGTAATGTTTTGAGATTCCAGCAGGTCTTTCCCATGTAGTAAAGAAATACAGCTTGAACAGTAAGAGAAAATAGATTGAATGTTTAAGGAGTTATCTTTAACTATATCTCTTATTTGATCAGTCTTAAAATAGAGAGCGTTTAAATAATCCTCTTCTGATAGTTCCGGCAAGTAACCGCTCTCGAACTTAAGAGAAAGTGTTAAATCGCGAGATATTCCCAAGAAATCTAATTTTGAATAATATCTTTTGTTGGGGGGTAATAATTTTTTGTCAATAAAGAATCTCAGAAATTTCTCGAACAAGTTATACCAAACTGCACTTAATTCGATGACTTTAATAGGTAAATCAACGAATTCTAAATACATATCGATATCATAGATATACTGTTTTACATCTTTATCTTCGTAAGTTTTAAAAATCACATTCTCGATAAATAAATGGTCACACAATTGCTGTATGCGAAGGTAGCTTTTTCCTGGGGAAGCTGTTAATCCTAGGATAAGAGGATCCTGGCAGGTATTAATATATTCAGTTGAGATAAAGCAATACGCATAATTACCTCTTGTTCTGTGAGCTTCGTCAAAAATAATTAGAGAAACATGCTTTAAATCGTAACGACCCCTTTCTACATCGTTTTTGATTACTTGAGGTGTCGATACGATGATTTTAGAGCTGTTGAAAAGTAAAATTCTCTTTTCTGGCGAAATCTTACCTGTAAATGAAGTAATTAAAGTAGAATCAATATTTAAAAAGTCCTCACATGAAGCTTTATGTTGCGAAACTAAAGGTCTAGTGGGAGCAAGAATAATAATTTTAGATTTAGGATATTTTTCTAAAGCTTCACTTAAGAGTAAAATCCCAACAATCGTTTTTCCTAAACCAGTTGGTAAAACTATTAAAGAATTTCTTCCTTTGCACCTTTTTGTAATATTATTCTGATACTGTCTATAAAATATTCGATTTTTTTTTAGATAGGGACGATTAAAATAAAAAACTTCTGTTTGCATTAAAGAAAAGTTGAAGTTGATTCATTTTAATACGGAGAGGGTTATAGTTTAATAATATCAAAAAAAGGAATATTAATCAAATTATATTTTAATGTAAGTTAGTTTTAATTATTACTTTCCTTTAATATAGTATTTATTAGGATTTGGTGCTATATCGATTAAACAAATACTATGTAGATTCAACAAATTTAAATATGATAAATTGTTAATAAATAATAACTAACTGAATTACAGCGTAACCTCTTCTTCCAAGTTAGTTTATATGCGTCATGGTTCATTTTAGATGAGGTTGAGCTTGTAATTGAGAAAAACATGTGAATAAAAATGAAAATATTATATATTAATCCTGCTCGTTTGCAATCGGGGTTAGATGCTATAATTACGGGTGCACCATTAAGTTTGATTACGATAGCTGGGATGGTGCCAGACCATGATGCAAAATTATTTGATTTCAAGGTTGATAAATATCGCGAGAAGAAATTTCGTAGCGAGTTAAATCGGTACGATACAGTAGCGATCACAAGCATGACTCCACAGATATATTCCGCCTTAGAAGTTGCTAAAATGGCCAAAGAACACGGTTGTAACACGATTATTGGTGGATACCATCCTACCCTGGTACCAGATTTTGTAGCCGGCCACGATTACGTAGATTTTACGGTAAG
>JAGXNZ010000170.1 GCA_019894655.1 Promethearchaeota archaeon
ATGTATTATAGTAGCTCCTATTTGAGATTTGACATCGTCACCGATCAATGAAAGTTCTAATTTTTGAGCTTTTTCAACAATTTCTGAATCTTTAACCACATGTGAAGGCATACCGTTAATCACACAAGCTCCAGCATCAAGACTAGCCATAGCATAGTATTTAACCGCGTCATGACAGCCTGTTGGAAGCAAAATAACAACAACATCTATATCCCGTTTTCTAAACTCTTCTACGAGGTTTATGGGTTTTTGGGTATCAAGAACAGGTATAATGTTTTTGATATTACTTTTTAAACCATCTAATACTGGACCTTTTAGCACAGGAGCATTTAAAAATCCTGGCTCAAATATTTTTAGATTACAATTTGGTTCAATAAAAATAGCTTCACTTAGATCTTTACCAATTTTATTAGCATTAACATCAATGCCGAGGACAAAATTTATATCTTCTACTTCATATTGAGTAATTTCTGGTAATAAACCAATAATCTTATCTGGATTTTTCTTATAATTCTCGACTCCCGCAACTAATGCGCTTGCAACATCACCTACGCCAATAATTGCGACTTTTATGTCCCTATTGGTCATTCTATTCAACTTTTTTTTAATTTTTTTTTTAGTGGTCGCCGTTATAGTATCTATATTAAAAAGGCATTATTTAAATCATCTTAAAATAAACTATAGAGATAGGGTCTATTTATTAGACTAATGACACTTTTAACATTATTGAAATTATTAGTGATATCAAAATTATTATTTTTCTTGGCATTTAATATCTCAATCTTAAATTACAAACACAAGAAAAAATCATGAACACAGAAGAAAAGAAAATTTATTTCGCCCTTTCTCCTCATATAAACTATTATCATTCGTATAGAGGTGATTCAAAAAGTAAAACTGGTTTTGGTAAAGATCTCGAGATGATGCGTGCAATTGTCAACGAGTTAGATAAAATTGAAGATATGGGACTGGGCACAGTGCCTATTAGCTGGGATTATGCAGATACCTTTTTCTCTATTCAATTACAGAAAGAATACCAACATGATGTGCTTGATAGAGTCATTGAGAGATGTAAAAAAGGAATAGATGAGGTTTTAATTGGATCTTGGGGAAATGTAATACAACCTATTTTAGATACTGAGGAATTTCTCCAACAACATGAATGGTTTTTAGAAAATTCAATGGGAATTGGCGTAAATCAATTATTTCCTGGAAGAATCGCCCCCTACGCTCGTACTCAAGAATCTATGTTTACCCAAGGTATGATAGAATTATACAATCAATTAGGCGTTAAAGGAATATGTAATTATTATTCCGTGTATGGATTTGATGTAACACGACCATTTATTAATCCTCGTTTAGATTGGAACCAAAGATACGGCGTGACTAAATTTAATTCGACCATATCAGATGCTTCTTGTTTAATGATTCCAACTTATGCATTTGGAGACATTCTTGATTATTGTTCTATTAAGAAATGGTTTGAACTTATAAGGAGCAAACAGCTTAGCGGAGAAATTAGTGGACATGCGTTAATTTTTCTAAATTTTGATATGGATTACGAGAATTGGATTGGAATGAGTTTACCTAAATTTTTAAAATGGATGCCTAATTCACGAGGTTTAATGGAATTTACAGAAGCAGTGAATCAACACGACTATATCGAATTTACCAATTTAATCGATATTATACCCAAATTAAAAATACACGGAGAAGTTACCTTAAGAGAAGATGTAGCTGATGGCATGTGGAACGGCTATTATAACTGGGCACAAAAATACAATAACACAAAATATTGGACCGTAGGACAACAAGCACGTTGGTTAAAATGCATTTCTGATACAATGACTTCAAACGAAATAATTAAAAAGTCTACTTCTGATGTTAATAATCTTCTCAGGAATAAAGACGAGGCTTTTGAGACCTATATTAAAAACAAAATACTTTTTGCTTCCACGACTAATTTTGGGATGGCAATGCCCTTTCTTCATTCGGATAGAAGAAAGACGGCTATTAGTTACGGATTAAAGGCATTTAATAGCTCTAAAAAAGCATTTGAGATAGCACTCCAAGAGTTTACTTTAAAACTTACTAATGAATACAATGATTTCGATACTTTA
Source organism: Promethearchaeota archaeon (assembly GCA_019894655.1). The sequence goes on from JAGXNZ010000170.1 coordinate 2,121, forward strand.
CTATCAATTCTTCCCATAACTGAAAGAGGTATCTCAGAAAAAGAAAAAATCCCAATATGCAACTACACTTTAATACGTTCAACGCTTCCAAAGTCCATAAGTAATGATATATGTAAAAATAAAAAAAATCTAAGAATATTGGATGCCAATTCGAAGGATATTTTAACTTCTTTTTCCATTTATAGCGAACCCTTCGGAACGGATTCAAATTTGAAAATTGAAGCACTTATACCGCAATCAGCATTCAGTCAAAACCAATCTAAACTCGCAACTTATTACTTAGAGATTAACGACAAGGATGCTCAAAATCTTGTAAAAGTGGAAAGAGAGATAATAGCTACTGAAAAATTCTTAAAAAATAAATTCATCTACTTAGTATTTAATGAAAAAGGAAAAATAATTTCTTTTAGATTTAATGATGTTGAATTTGCTTGTCCGAGTTTTTTAGAATCATCAATATCGTACGGTAAAACTAAAAAGCCGAAGATTTATAATTCCAACGAAGATCAAATTATTGTCCAGGGTAGTGGGGACGATGGTTTTTCAGCATCTATATCGATTATTAGTGAGTTTTATATTGAAAAGGAACATAAAGTTAAAACAAAAAAAGTCCTTAAGCTCTATTCAGAGCTACCGTACCTATTCGTAAATGTTTCAATGGTGCTTCCTGAAATTAAAGGAGAAACTACAAACCTAGGAAAGAGTGATGGTACAACCTATTCTGTCGATGAGCAATACAACGAAAAATGGCAAGAAATAGTTCCGTGTGAAATTAGGGCAAATATTCTTGGATTAGATCAACCTCTTAAAATCTGGAAACGTAATTTTTTAGGAATTGTAGATTATTTTAAGCTTGATATGAAAGAAGTCGATCCTAAAAACGCAAATATCGATTGTTTAGTTGCAAATGTATCAGATGGTTGGATGTCTTTATCAAATAATAAAAGGGGGCTACTCATAGGATTTAACTCTTTAAAAGCAGCAAACTTTGCTTTTTCCCCCATTAAAATTAAAGATAAGGGGTTCGGAGATATTGATAAAGGAGGTCAGCAGGTAAGAATTAATCCCTTTGGAACATATTTTGGTAAAATATTGCATTACTGGACCAAAGGTAATGGGCACGCCCAAAAAATTGTAGCTGAAATTACTGGTACTGACGAATCTACAGCTCCTACATTTAATGGGAAAAAGATTTCATTTGATTTAATTTTATGTCCCTTTATAGATGAGTTTCCTCCAACTTCAGTAACGAATTTTGCTGATCATTTCTCTTTTGAACCTCTTGTCTTGATTAAACAAAACGATAACGACAATTTAATATCAAACCACTTAACCTGTGTTAATGATGCTAAAATTCTGAAAGATGAATCTGATGTAGAGGATGTTATAAACATGACATACATTGAATGGGTAAGGAAAGTGAATTCCTCGATTGAACCTGAACCCTCTGAATCAAGTTCTAGTTTGCCCAGTATTTCAATAATTAACATGTTAAGAATTTTAATAGATGGAATTAGGGGGAGATAAAATGAAAGAAAAAATGAAGGCTTTAATATTTCCTGAACCTTGGATTGTTAAAATAATTGATACTGAAATCCCTAAACCGAAACCTTATGAAGTTTTAGCAAAATTAATCTCAGTTGGTATTTGTGGGAGCGATGTCGGCATATTCGAAGGTAAACACTGGATAGTAGCTCACGAACCAGGAGGTCATGGTCATGAAACTGGTGCAATTGCTGTTGAAATTGGGGAAAAAGTTGAAGGCATATCTATCGGTGATCATTTAGCGCGAATGGGTCAAGGTTATGCAGAATATTCCACACATGTAAATGTTATAGGACATGGTAAAGACGAAGTTTATGGAGCACTTCCAATCGTAAGAAATGATCTCTCAATGGATGAAATTTCTTTTGCAGACGCTGTTGGTTGTGCGATTAATTGCTACGAAAGAGCTGAGTTCGAAAGAATAGAAGGTGAGAAAAAAGCAATTGTTATAGGGCTTGGACCTATAGGTCTTATTCTAACTCAAA
>JAGXNZ010000171.1 GCA_019894655.1 Promethearchaeota archaeon
AAAATAAAGGAAATAACTAGAAAGGGAAGCAATGCAAGTGATAAGAAAGTGCAAAATCCATTTTATTATAATAACCTTATTATATGCTCACTACAATTTGCACGAAATAGGAAATATATAAACTTACTTTCTCAAATATCTTGGGATGTAGTAGTTTTTGACGAATCGCATCATTTAAGGCGATATTTAGTTAATGCAACAACTGGTAATTACCGAGAAACTTTAAATTATGAGCTAGCAAGAAATTTAAGCGCTTCATCTGAATCGCTACTATTACTCTCAGCAACTCCGTTGCAATTACATTCGTTCGAATTATACTCACTCATCGAGTTAATCCAGAGAGAATCTTTTGACAATTTTTCAGACTTTGAACACTTTAGAAAAGATATGCCGTTCATAAATATGTTAATTGCCAATGTTAATCAAATTGATAAGCTAAACAATTTCGAAGTAAAAAATACCATAAAACTTCTAAAAACCTTGAACTATGTAAATAAAACTAATGACGACAAAGAAATATTAAATAGATTGAAAAATGACAATTTTAAACTAGATCTACTAAAAAAAGTCGAAAAAGACCACACTCTATCCAAATTCCTAATCAGAAATCGTAAGAAGAACATCTTTTCGGAAGAATTTTTAAACGAAAGAGTTGTTAAAACCATCGTAGTTAATCCTACAGAACAAGAAATGGATATTTATCAAGAAATTCGACTCTACCTCGCTAAAATCTATAACTTATCAACTAATAAAGAAAACCTCGGAATTGGTTTTATTATAACAACGCTTCAAAAATTATTAACTAGTTCAAAACATGCCTTTTTAAAAAGTCTTGAAAGGAGATTTGAACAAATCGAACGCCAGAAAAGCATTTCTTTCGAATTAGATGCTTTAAGAAAAACCGATCCTGAGTATTATGAATTAGGCCTTGAAGACGAGTATTTAGATTCGGAAATTATTTTTGACAACGGAAACAATTCAAGAACCGAAGATTTAAGCACATCATTAAATTTACTTAACCAAGAAAAAATACTAAGAGAATTTTATGATAAGTTAGCTGCTTTACCATATGATTCAAAGTGTCAAAAACTTGTAGAGCTGATTAACCAGATTTATCTTCAAAATCCAAATGAAAAAGTCCTAATATTTACTCAATTTGTTGACACATTGTTATTTTTAAAAGATTTATTAAACGCTCAAGAAGAAAGCTACATGATTGAGACTTTCTACGGCGGTTTGGACAAAGATGAAAAAGACGAAGCTGTTGAAAGATTTCGCTCGAATAGGAACTTTTCAATCCTCATCTCAACAGAAATTGGGGGCGAAGGTAGGAATTTTCAATTTGCGAGAGTGATGGTTAATTACGATCTTCCCTGGAATCCTATGAAACTAGAGCAACGCATAGGAAGAATCGATAGAATTGGTCAAAAATCCAAAAAGTTATTTATTTATAATTTTTACATTGAAGGAACCATTGAAACAGACATCATATTTGCTTTAGATAAAAGAATTCATTTATTTGAAGAATCAATAGGCCAATTAGAGCCGATTATCGGGACTATTGAAAAAGACATTAAAAACATCATTTTTACGGAAGAAGAGGGAAAAAGAAGAAAAAAAATAAATGAATTCAACAGAAAATTAGATATTGAAGTAAAAAAAGCAAAAGAGATGGAAATGCAGCTTGACGATTTGCTAATAGACAAAAAATCGTTTAAAATGGATGACCTCATCACTTCATTGGACGCTTGCCGAGAAGTTAAATTAACTCATAACGAGTTATACCTTTTCGCTAATAGTTTTTTTGAATTGAATGACAATAAATATGGATTATTGAATATTCTTGAGGAAGGAATCCGTAAAAATACCGGTTTCCAAACAGAAATAAAACTTGGTGACGATTTTTACGAAAATCACGATTATAAATTACTCAAAAATTATTTTGGTACATTTAATTTAGAATTAGCTAAAGAAAAAGAAGAAATTGATTTTTTTGCTTTAGGACATCCCTTAATTAATGCGATACTAAACTACTGTAGATCAGATAAATTTGAGGGTACCTTTACTCGATTAAACCTGAAAAGAGGGGCGTTACCTGAACCTTTTAAGAATATGTTATTACTTCAAAGTGAAGTATATTTATTTATCTTTATAGTTAAATTTCAAGGGTATCTCTTAGAAAACCAGTATTCTGCTGTTGTTGTTGATAAAAATGGCAGAGAATTGGAAAATTTCGCCGATATCATTCTTGATATTAATACATTTGAAAAACTGTATGATTTCAATAATGACATTAATATTAAAAAGGATTTAGACAAAAGTTTAATAGAAAATCTAAGAAAAAAAGCAAAAACGCTAGTCAAATGGAAAACTTCCCAGTGGAAAACCGAAATCAAAGCTTTAAACGATAAAATCTTCAATATAGAGCAAAAGAAAAAAGAAAAAATATATACCCACCGAAGCAGGACATTAAAATTAAGGCTTGAATCCGTGAAAAAAACATTAGAAAAACGAGAAAACAAACGACCATCAGAAAAACAAAAATTAAACATAGAAAAACTGACAGATCAAAAAAAGCGAAGAGAAAGAGAAGAGCAACTTAATCAATTAGAGGAACAGATAAAATTTACAAAGCTAGACATTACTAGATTAGAGAAAGAAATTGACAATCTCTCTTTTGAATATGACGACTTAAAAAATGATATGATGAAAAGGAATTTAGCTAAATTTTATACCAATTTAGATGCGTTTGCAATCATTCGATTTTCTTAAATGAATTTCAATATTATTTACTATTAATAATTTCCCGCTCCAAATATCATGAAAATAAATAGTAAATTTAACAACACTCCTTTAAAGGAGCATAAGGTCAAGGTTGATTGGCGGAGCATTATGAATTATGCTGCTGCTGTAAACGATGATAATCCAATATATTTTAATGATGAGGGCGAAAATGGTATTGTGGCACATCCTATGTTCCCTGTGGCAGTAACTTGGCCAATTATGGAAAATTTATCAGATTACATTAACTCAGAAAACTTTCCTATAAGAGTATTTGCAACTATTGTCCACTATTACGAACACTTGATAATTTATCGTTTAATTAGACCTGATGACGAGATTAAAATCCACGGTAAAATTACAGCTATTTTACCCCATAGAGCTGGAACTCATGTTATACTTCGACTAGATGCTGTAGACAAAAAAAATAGTCCCGTATTCACGGAGTATATTGGCGGAATGTTAAGAGGTGTAAAATGCGTGGGAGAAGGTAAAGGAGAGGAATCACTTCCTATACGCACAATCCTTAAAACCGACGATGAACCTGTTTGGAAGAAAAATGTGTATATTGATAAATTAAGATCTTTTTTGTACGACGGTTGTACTAATATAGTTTTCCCAATTCATACCTCTAAGAAATTTGCTCACTTCGTAGGATTACCAGATATTATTCTGCAAGGTACTGCAACCTTAGCTTTTGCTGTAAAAGAAATTATTAATGTCGAATCAGAAAGAGACCCTAATAGAGTGGCAGAGATTGCATGTAATTTCTCAAGCATGGTTTATCCTGATTCTGACATATCGATTCAGGTGAATAAGAAGAAAGAAACGGGAAATAGTAAAGAAATTTTCTTTGACGTTTATAATAATGAAAATCGAAAGGCAATAAGAAATGGTTACATTTTACTAAAGAAACGATTTCAATAGATAATTGACTTAATAAATAACATAAATGAATACTCATGGAACAATTCTCTCTTTTAATCAAACCAGCATCCGCTGATTGTAATCTAAGATGCGAGTATTGTTTTTACATAGATCATCTAGAAGGTGAAAATAAGAACCTTCGAATGTCTGATGAAATATTGGAACTCATGATTAAAAGTTATATGAGTACGGATCAGAACAAACAATATGCTTTCGGATGGCAAGGTGGAGAACCTACTCTAATGGGACTTGACTTTTTCAAAAAAGTCGTAGAGTTCCAATTGAAATACGCTCCAGCGGGATCTTCAATTAGTAATGGACTTCAAACTAACGCGACAATGATTACAGAAGATTTAGCTGAGTTTTTTGGAGAATACAAATTTCTCCTTGGCGTAAGCTTGGACGGACCGGCATACCTTCACGATTACTATAGGAAAACCATTGGTCAGAAACCGACTCATGCGCTAGTGATGCGAGGTATAGAGCGTCTTAAGCAATATGGTGTAGAATTTAATATATTAACCTTAATTAACAACCAAACTGTAAAAAAAGCTAGTGAGATTTATCAATATCATCGCGATAATAGTTTTTTTTTCCATCAGTATATCCC
>JAGXNZ010000172.1 GCA_019894655.1 Promethearchaeota archaeon
ATTTCTCCGCATTAGCAGGTGGAGACGATGAATACAAGACATTAAACGAAAACGATAAGGTTGAGTTTGAAGTAACCGAAGGCCAAAAAGGCCCACAAGCTTCAAATGTTGTCGTAACCGAAAAAGCTCCTCCTCAACTTGACTCTTATAGTCGAGGCGGCGGTGGCGGCAGACGAAATCGCTATTAGCTTAAATGAGTTAGTATAAATCTACAAATATATTTAAATAAAATAAGTATTAAATAATAATTAGTAAAAAGCTATTTTTGCGATTGTTATCTAACCTTATCTTTTTTTTTCTTGTTATTAATTGTTAAAAAAGTTCTAGTTAGTTTTGAAATTACGCATTTCGGCATCATTTATTCAAGCGTTTCATTTCTTTTGATACTCTCATAAACCCTCTGATCATCTTTGCAAGCGGAAAACCCCTGAAAGATTTACCATTATCTTTACATGTTGATAATGCGTATGGAATTACAGTCATGCTGCTCTTTTCAACATCCGTCATAGCATATTTCTTTAATAATTCCATTTCAGCGTCATATGATTCTTTATCCTTCCAAGCTTCAATCAAGGTCACATTATATAAATTAGTAAATATCATTCCTGGTTGAAATATGTTAATTTTGATATCATTATCACCCTTTTCCAACTCCTTTGCTAGACATCCAGAAAAGGCAACGACTCCTCCTTTAGAGGCAGAGTAAATGGTCATGTTTTCCATTGGTCTATCAGCACCACCGCCTGACAATGTTATTATCCTCCCATATTTTTGTTTAATCATTTGGGGTAATACTGCAGATATTGAGTTTATTGTTCCGATTAAATTAGTCCCAATAATTTTTTTTGCGTCAGAGTTTACTTGATCCAAGGTTAGATATTGAAAGGGTCCATAAGTTAAGTTCTCACCGGCGTTCGCTACCAAAATACGGATGGATCCAAAAGCTTCAATGGTTTTGTCAATAAGATTTTTGACGGCATCAGAATCAGAAACATCACAGGGTACACCAATAACAGAGTCGCCAAATTGTTTTTCAAACTCTGCTACAGTTTGATTTACGTTAGTTTGATTCCGAGAACAAATTGTTACTTTACATCCTTCTTTAAGGAATAGTTCGGCTATTTTTTTACCAATCCCACTTGTGGAACCGGTTACAATTGCAGTTTCATTAATCATTTTCATTTAAAAAGCACCATATTTTTTAATTATGTAGTAAGCTTAAGGAACTTTTCTGTTCTCTTTTAGCCACTCAACTCCAAAATCTACAATAGCTCGGATTGGGATCAATCGACTATCTGCCAATCCAATTTTGCCTGGTTTGTAATTAATTTTGGATTCAAAATCCTCTCCAAGTTGTGCAAAATCATCACTATCGAGATCTAATTCTTCCCATTCTACCCATTTTCTCTGATTATTTATCAGCATTGCGCTTCCAGTTTTTTTATTTTTTTTACCTGGAAACTCACTTCTATATTCGGCAAGATGTATAGATGAATTATTCTCATGATTAACGCCTATCAATAAAATTTGTCCATCGAGTTCGTATAAGCGCGAGATAGGGGATCCTTCGCCAAGATCTCCTATTAATTCGTGCTTTTCTGTGATTAATTTTGCGTTTTTACCCCACGCTGCGAAAGATGACATAGGGTGATTACTCCGAAGGACATCAGGCCAATTTCTAAACGTGTCAACAATCGCCCCCATTCCTCTAGTGGGGGTTAATTTTAGTTCGAAGGCGGGCATTTCTTTTCTAATCGTATCCCACCAACTCTTAGGTACAGGGGGATTTTCCCAGTTAGATGGTTCAGAGTTGCCGCTAGAAAATGTCGGCATAACTAAAGTGCCCTCGGGAGTTAAGATTTGCATTAAAGCTCTAATAACGGTTACTGGTCCTCCGACAGTCCAGCCAATTTTACTTAGCGAACTATGCATAATGATTATAGCTCCCGGTTTAACACCAAGAGCTTCAAAATCGCGTTTTAGAGAAGTAATTGTATTCGGTTTTATCGTATAATCAACAACGCTACCCTCAGTTTCTTTCTTCTTATCACTTTCCATAATAATTAAAATAAGAAAACTTATAATTACTTTATCCTACTTACTAAAACTATGCTAAAATACAGTTTATCAGAAGATCGATGCTTTTCGCTCTTGCTTTTAGTAAGATTTTTTCTGTTATTCCCTCCATTTCTTTGGATGGAAGAATTTTTTCTTTTAGTACTTTTTTAAAAAGCAAGTATTCGTCCTTCCTACTAATGAAAGGATCGACTCTTTCCGAGTGTATACATTCGTCGATATGGGTTTTTTTTCCATTGTGATTACCTTCTGTAAGATCAAATTGGTAGTTCTCATATACTAAAAAGCAATGAACCATGGGAACATAGGGAATTTCAAATTTTTTTAAAATTTCGTCCACACCAGTCGTTATTTCTTCGGTAAATTTGTAAACGCAAACATGTTTGTACAGTGGAATTTTTAGTTCTTTTGCCAGACTCGCGATTACAGCATGTTTGGAAGTACACGACCCTCTTTTTTCTTTGAAGAGTATCATTTTATCTTCATAGTTTGTATTGTAACCATAGTCAATCTTATGCACATAGTCACAAGCTCCTCTAAATGTTTTTATTCCTAAGTCCAAAAACTTAATTGATAATTCTCCAACAGGTTTAATTTCAGCATCAGGTAATTTATCATACGAATCCATACCATTGGTTTGAATTGAAAAAATTTAAAGTATACCTCTATAGACTATAGAATTTACTAAAATTCTGAAGAAAAAACAAATTAATAATTTCAATAAGCCATTTTTTGAATATTTCTAAATCCTTTTATAAGTTAATCTCTTCTATAACAAATAAAAAAAAGAGAAAAGAAGTTGAAAGTTATAAAAGGATTTATTGTTGATCAAGAAGAGAATTATCAACTAAATG
>JAGXNZ010000173.1 GCA_019894655.1 Promethearchaeota archaeon
AAAATAGCTAAACGAGTCAAGAAATTGAAATAATTAAACTCGTGTTTAATAATTATAATTGAGAAGATTAAATTTGGATAATCAATAAATAATACATAAATATTTCAAGATATTCTAAGAAATATTAAAAATAAAATGAGGTTCTATTATGTTATTTGACATCTTTAACGATGATTGGGCTCAAAATTTTGGCTCCCTTGAAGAAATTATGTGGTTTCTTCTCCTCTACTTGATTTTTCTTATCGTTATGGCGATTTTTCTTAAAATTACATTGAGTTTATTCAGTGGTGCGAGGCACACGGAGTTTGGATCGGTATTCTTAACTTCTTTCGTAATAACGGTCATTTATGCCCTAACATTTTTGTTCCTAAATGGTTGGGTAGCTTGGATAATTGTTTTAATTGTTGCTTGGTTGCTAATTAGTGCGAGACATAACACAGGAATCTTTGGAGCAATAGCAGTAACCATTGTGGCTTTTATACTCTATGTTATCGTGGCGTATTTACTTGGTATAGTTCTGGGAGTTACATTAATTATATTACCATTTTAAATTTTCTTTTTTTTTCCTTTTTCTTTTCCAAAGAGAAATCTAAAAGTGCTCATTACAAAATAACTTAATAAAAGTTTTATGAGATGCAGAAAGAGATTGAGAAAATCAAAAATTAACAAAGTTCTCCTTGCTTTTCATAACAGTCAAATGTACTATCCAGATTTTCAATATACCCTGACATGGAATTATACCATTTGTCCAATAAACCACGTAATTGGTCCTTGATTGTGTCTAAATTTTTCGCACTATAAACATATAAATATCCCCGTCTGTTTGTTTCTTCTTCGTCTGAGTTCGCGGTGAATTCTTTTAACGACATCGATCGTTTCTCGATAATATCGAGGTCACTCAACTGCATTACAGCTCTTTGAATTGAACTTCTATCTTTTTTAAATACATCAGTCAATTCCATAGTTGTAGCGTTGTCGTGTTTTAATAAATATGAAAAGACATTTGATTCTATTACATTAAGTCCTAAAATACATTTGAATAACTTTCCACTTTTGAAAACTTTCTTCTCTTCAATCATATCTTCTAATTGTTTTGATATACTTTCCATGGATATTCACCAAAAATGATTAATTTATAACAACTTTTTAATAAAAATTAAAAAAAAAAATTATGTAAACGATCTTAACTTTTCTAATACTTTCCTAATATATTCCTCGTTAACAGCACCAACAACTTTATGTATGACTTTATCGTTTTTTATAAACAATGTTGTTGGGATTCCAGTAATTCTATAAGTTTGAGCAATAGACCCAACTTCGTCAACATTTATCTTTACAAAAATAAATTCTCTATAGTGCTCCTTTTGTAATTTTTCAAAAACCGGAGCAAACATCATACATGGCGAACACCAAACAGCCCAAAAATCTATGATCAAAATCTTATCGGAATATTCCTTTTTTAGGTTTTCAAATTCTTGCGCTGAATGAATTTTAACAATTTCTGTTGGCATGGATTGAGATTTTAACAGCATTTCAGCCTTTTTTAGCCTAATTTTATTCAGGTCGTTTTCAGTCATTTTCTTTGCTTTTTCGTGCATTTTAAAGATGTGAGATAGTTCTACACGATCACACAACTTTCTTAAATGGGATCATTTAAGCTTCTATTTAAAGATCATGATTATAAAAAAAAGGATGCTATATGATTAGAAACTAATGTATTTCTTTTTTTTTTATTTCTTAATTTTAGTATGCTAATTAGAACCCAGCCATCAATTAAAAATACTTAAAAACATAAAATTCTATAATCTTTCTACAATTATATTTCAGTGTAGTTCAAGATGAAGTTACACTCACTTTTTATTTTGACTAAGGCGGGAGCTTGTCTATACAGCAGAAATATCACAGAAGATTTTGAGAATATCGAACCAAATCTGATAACACCTTTTTTCTCGGCTATTTTCTCCTTTTCTGAAAGCGTTATTTCTAAAAAAACACCCGAAATCCTCGAAATGGGTGGTTTTAGAATTGTTTTCAAAGTAGAAGGCAAGCATATTTACGCGATTCTAGCAGATACAAGCGCTAATATCTTGTATATTAACTCAAGATTAGCTAGCATTGTTCAAATATTTAAAGAATTTCTCGAGGATAATGTTGTTGAAGATTACGAGGAAATCCATAATAGCGAATTTGATGCTAAAATTGATTCAATTATAAAAGGGGACGATGAGTTAACTTCAAATCAGCCATTATATAAAAAGATAATCGATCTCATTAAAAGATTAACCCTTGAAAATGAAATTCTAGGAGCAGCGTTATTTTCTATAAATGGAAAGGTAATTTTCTCATCTCTACCGCACGATATATTATTATCATCGTTAAAAGAATTAGAAATTAGGCATATTGTAGCCAATGAATACTCCTTAACATTTTATAGTTTAGAGAATAATCAAAAAGTATTTTCGAGCATAATCGATATTCCTTGGAAATTAGATCCGTTATTAATAGTAGTGTTATATGAGTCCTCAGTCCCTCTTGGTATGGCTGAAGTAAATCTAGAAAAAATTACGAAAACAATTCAAAACATTCTATAGTATTTAGCTCACATTCTATCCTTTAACCAGACTTCTAAGATTCGGAAAAATAAAATAACCTTTTTTTATGGTTAATGATTTTGGAACTTTATGTATGATTTTATTGTTATTGGTGCGGGTATTTCTGGAGCTTCATTTGCATATAAGGCTTCAAAGTTCGCAAACGCTCTTCTAATCGAATCGCAGGATTACGATCGAGAAATTCCTGTGAGAACTAACATATTTGCTGAACATAATAAACCTTTTGTTGATGATATCTTCTGGAACGACGATTCTATTTTTCCAAGACCATTTATTCAATTGAATTATAAAAGTGAGAAGCATGATGGACTTTTACACTCAAAGGAGTTTGGAGCACCATTAGGAAAAATTTCTCATACAGAAATATTAATTCAGAAACTCTTAGATAAATTTCGAGATCAGGGAGGAACTACTGTTTTTAACAAAAGTATTTCTAAATTAGTCAGACACTCGGATTACATTGAAGTTGTTGATAATAAAGGAGAATCTTATTCTACAAAACTTCTGGTTCTATCTACAGGCTCTCGAGGTTTTCCTTTGCAAAAATCTCTTGGCTTTGATACCCCTGATTCGTCTATGGGAATTTATACTAATATTTATGCTGATGAAACACTTCTAGACGAAAATTTTAATTTCCAGTATATGTTTCATTTAAACCCTACCATTAGCCAGAACGGCCCATTTTTCTTTAATGTTGGAAAAGGAAGAATTGCAACGGGATACTTAGGGAATAAAGAATCTCCTGCAGAGCTTAAAGATAAGTTAATTAGAATTCTCAAGAATTATCAAAAAATTCAACCTTATATGAAAGGAATAAAATGGGACGAAAATATGCCATTTATAAGTGGAGGTATTTCGAAACATCCAATAAGTTCCTTTTCAAAAGATCGTGTTATCGTGTTAGGAGAAGCAGCAGGATTAGTTACAGCATTTTTTTACGAAGGAATTTTATGTGGATTGGCTAGCGCTGATATTGCAGCGAAAATGTTAAAATCTTTACTCGTAACTAATTCGGATTTTTCAAGTGCTGAATTAAAGAAATATGATGACGAAGTTGCCCGAGTCTTATTCACATATTTTAGAAATGGCAATGCCTGCGAATATCTCTTTTATAATGAGAGTTCTTCAAGTAAGACATTGTGGAATTCTTATTCAAATCTATTAAATACTAATAAAACTGTGAGAAAATATGTTTACGAAGCACACATTAACCATGATCTATCAACTCACAATACTGATAACGATAGATGGGTTGGAGAAAGACTGTTCGCTACAATACCTGTTCTTTCTAAAATGACGCTATGGCCAAAGTTTCTAAAGGCAATGAGCTTTTAGCACTCTGAGAGCGATATTATTTTAACAACAATGTAAAAGTAATTTGTATATAAAAACTTTTATTTGTGGCATCAGAACAACAAAATCTGAAAAAAATGAGTTTATATTCGGCGATAGGTTTCAGAAGGAAAAGCTATTTATTATTAAACTTCTCCAATAAACCTTTATTAAGGTTCTCAATTGAGTTTTTAATACTACCTATAATAGGTTTAATCTCTTTTCCCATATCGGGATTAATATTAATTGCCTTTTCAAGATATTGAATTGCAGAATAATAATTATTTTTATCTAAATAGGTATATCCCATAAATAACCAGGCACTTGCATAATTCGGATCTATTTCTGTTGCTTTTTTATAGGATTCAATTGCGTTATCAAATTGTTTTTCGTGTTTATACGCGTTTGCTAAATTGTAATGTGCTAATGCATATTGTGGTTCAAATCCAGCTGCTTTATTATAGGAATCGATTGCGTTATCAAATTGTCCTAATTTTTCATAACTAAATCCCATATGGTTCCAAGATTTAGCGTATTTTGAATTGACATCAATTGATTTTTTAAAATAGCCGATTGCGGTGTTAAAATCTTGTTTCTCATTATTTGCAATCCCGAGATAGTAATAAGCATCTATAAAGGTACTATCTAATTCTATTGCTTTATTACAATCTTCGATTGCAACTTCGTAGTTCTGTTTTTCGATTTCTAATTTCGCTTTAACAATCAATTTTAGCTTATATTCGTATTTGATAGCAATTCGGTTTTTAAATTCAGGACTTTTAATTGATTCGTTAATTGTAATGGCACTTTCAAAGTTTACAAAAGAATCTTTAAAGCTTTTGTTATCAGCTGATTGAACGCCTTGTTCAACCAATAGTTTAATTTTGGAATAAAATACCTCGTCAATGGATTTCTTGATCTGCTCCATCTCTTGAAATCTACGAGTAGGGTCATCTATTGTTTGCGCATAATCCATTTTCTTATTTAGTTTATCTAACTCCTTTTCAAATTTTTGGAGTTCTTCAGATAAATCCCCACGATCTACTAAGCCTTTTAATTCTGCCTGGTATACCAAACCGTTAATTCTGTTAATTTCTTCTTCCATTTCTTGAGTTAGATACATTTTATTAGTCATTTCTAATGCTCTGTTAAAAATAGTAATAGCTTCGTTGTAATTTTTGCTCGCCAATTTATCATTTCCCTCCCTAAGCACTTCATCTATCTGAGCCAAATACACTTTATTGACTGTATTTTTTAAATCTTCTAAGTCCTCGTTAATTTCCTCAGAGACTGGTAATCTTTTTGCAATACTAATTGCAGCATATAGATCATTGATCGCTTTTTCGTAGTCTCTTTGCCCAATTTTTTGAA
>JAGXNZ010000174.1 GCA_019894655.1 Promethearchaeota archaeon
TAGAATAATGGTGCCTTTATATTTGATTAATCTTATAGCATTTGATAATGAGGATGTATTTCCAACGGTATCAATAACCAGATCAACTCGTCCACCTAGTAAAATTGCGTCATTTTGCAGGAATGGTTAAAGATATATCAATCCCAAAAAAAAACGAAATGGACGTGGAAGATGTACTCAACTTACCTCCATAAAGCACGAACTTGGACTTATGCGAGGTACAATTTCGAAGATATTGGTAAATATTATAATTTTTGGCATCTTTGGCAAGATTTAAATATAATCTATTTCGATAGATGAATGGAGTACTAATTCGAATAATTATTCAGATCGAAAATTAATCTGAAAAATCTCTTATTGGAATCTCTTTAATAACTAAATAGAGCAAGCTCAATAATTTTATTTGAGAATATTTGATAAATTCAAATTAGGGTGTAGCATATTAATTAGAAATTTCTAAAGGGAGTATCATTTAATGATCGATCTAATCTTAGCTATTTTGATTCTTATAGGGGGTATTGTTCTTGTAATCTTTTCAAGTAAATATGCTGTAAAGCACTCAGCACTCCTCGCCACAGCTTTAGGAATATCGCCGTTAATAATCGGAGTAACATTAGTATCCATAGGCACGGATATTTCTGAAATATTTAATTCGATTATCTCTTGTTCTTTAGGTCACGGAGATATTGATGTAGGAGATTCTGTTGGCTCAGATCTTACCCAACTCACGTTAATCTTTGGACTCTTGCCAATAGTTTGCGGTGCATTTCATATTAATAGAAGAGACATAATCATTCTAGGTTCTTGCGAAGTATTGTCTCTTATTGTGATATTTACCATCGTTGAGAAAGGATATATCACTCGCCTAAATGCAATTTTTCTGGTCTTCAGTCTATTTATTTATATATGGTTAATTTACAGCACAAATAAAGATCACATACAGCATAGAATAGAACTTCTAGAAATAAAGCAACCAACTAAGAAAAAAAGATACCATCTTCTAATTGCTGTAATTGGTTTTGGTGGCGTGACCATTAGCGCATATGTTATAGTACAATCAGTAATTTTCATATCACAGGCTATAAACATTCACGAATATATTATTAGTTTCTTCATTCTTGCTATCGGGACATCCCTTCCAGAGCTCGTAGTAGATATTCACGCTCTCCGATCTGGCCACCCTGGTATAGCTATTGGGGATATCGTTGGTTCTTGTATTGTTGATTCTACGCTATCAATAGGGATCGGTCAAGTCTTCTTCCCCCAGGCTGTCACAGCAGAATTAGCAGTTCCAACAGTGTTCTATACGCTTATCGTTAGCATAATTGTTATTGTTGTCATAGCAGTAAGAAAAAAAATAGACAAAAAAGCAGGAGTTTTCTTTATTTTCCTCTATTTAGGTGCTTATTTTTTGCTTTTTAATATAATAGTTTGATCTATAACATTTTTGAGAAACAAATTTTATTCAGGTAAGTAAAACTTACATACTGTGCATTGTCGTACCTTCAATCGTCTTTCAGGGCCAAGAATAATATATTTACTTTTCATAGAACCGTTGCATTTAGGACACTGCTTCACAAAATTTTCTTTAATTGAATTTAAGACGAACTGGATATTTTCCTCTAGTTTAAGTAAGTCGTTCGCGTTCTCAATAATTTTTTTTGCGGAAACAATCCCAATACCTTTAATCCACGCTAAATTTTCAGGTTTAGAACTTGCAATATCTTCAATTGTTTTAACTCCCGCTTTATCTAAATTAATCGCCGCAACTGGACCAATGCCATTTACTCGTTCAAGTTCATTAGACATTAGAAGCACATTAGATTATAAATTTCTGCTGAAGATTGACAAGTTATACTTGATGAATGGATTAAAATGAATTTTAACCATCAATTATCGCGAACTTATGCTATTATTATTATTATTAATGGTAATTCTAAAAGATAAAATTTTATATGATAAAAAAAAAAAGAAATAAAATTTGAAAAAATTACTTTTCTATTTGTTTCCCTACGCCTCTATACATAAGAAAACCGCCTGAAATCGCTAGTATCAACCCTACTATTCCTATTATTAATCTAAATGTTGGATTGCCTAATGCATTAGAAATAAAGATTGCGTACATAAATGTCATTAGAGCAATGAATCCATATATGAAGGATTTCCACTTTTTCTTCAACACTTCATCCTCGAACTTCTTGTAAATCTGAAGTGAGAAATAAAGTGACGGTATGGTTGCACCGATGGTTTCGATTAAAGTAACATATATGAAGAATGGTAAGCTCCATACAGGACTCCAACCTGTTCCTTCATTGATAGTAACTCCAAAATCAGGAATAAAGAGGAAGAAAAGCATACTAAACATCACAATTCCGAAAATAATAAGGATCATCAATTGTTTACTCGTTGAAATTACTTTTTCAGATTTTAAAAGTATTAAATCAAAGACTACGATAAATATAGGTGCATAAAAGAATCCAAAGTTGGTAAAAAAATTAAGTATTAGTACGATATTTACATCGGTTAAAGGCGCATATACAAAATTTATAAGAACCCCTATAGCAGGAGATATATATAGTCCTGCGAAAATGACATTTAATCGTTTTCTATCTCTTAACAAGATTCTAATAGCCAAATAAAGAAAAGCCACTAAAATTACTCCCTGAGCTACATAAACAGTTAAAATTCGACCGGGCGTTAATTGAAAATACACCATTTAATATCACATTTGTTTTTTAAAATGTTTTTCTCCAATTCAATAAACTGATCATTATTGAATTATTTGTTACTAGTTAATAATTATTATTGTAGTTCTATTATTTAACTTAATTTATACAATTATTAGTTGAGTTGAAAAAGTTAACTTTTTGAACTATTTACAAGTATCTTCCTGCGAAATCTTTACTATTTTTTTTCGCGCGGTCGAACATTTCGGGATTTGTAAATTCTAGCCTTAAAATCACATAATTTAGAACTTTCTTGAAAATATCGGCAATATCTTTTTGTGGATTTTGAATTTTAGAACAATAGTGAAATTTTATCTCTTTAGTTTTTTGAATTAAAACAAATTCATTAATGCTTCTCGATACGGGAGGATTTGTCTGCTCAATTAAATAAGGATCGGTTCCAACTAAGACTGCGATCCCATTAAAATTGAATTTATCACAGAAATTTTTATAGCTATTAAAATTTAGATTACTCATTACTTGATCATTATAAAGATTTACGGCAACAATAATCGCATCGAGTTTTTTAAGATTTTTAATATCATCGGAAAGATCTTCGAAATGAGTAAATTGAAAAATCTTCATTTTTAGTGGAACATTCTCGTAGATAAATTGAAATTCACTTTTCGAATCTTTAGATTTAGTTAATTCTGTTTTTTCTTTTAAATAATCTAAGATAATGTCAATTCTTGAATCATCAGTTCCTATTAAACCCAGATTTAAAGAAAAATGGAAACCCTTCAATACTTTCCTACCAAATAAAAATAATAAAAGCTCTTAATTTAATATTATAATAAAATATCGTACATATAAATTATTGATTGAACTTCCATTTCAGTATGCTATTTATATACGGTTTATTAGTGTTAACGGTATTTCTTTGGAGCTTCTCATTCGTTCTTGTGGACATAGCTGTCGAATTTATACCTCCAACATCTCTTGCCTTTACCAGATTCTTATTAGCATCGCTATCGTTTTTAATTGTTGATCTTTATTTATTTATACGACGAAGACAAAGAAGTAAGGGAACTTCCAAGACAGTTGAGAAGAGCTTATATACAAAGCTGGAGTGGACATATTTAATTATTGCAAGTTTTAGCGGTACATCTTTCTTCTTTGCCATCCAATATGCAGCTATAGAGTTGATAGGACCTTCTTTGCCTGCATTATTCGTGTGTCTCTTAGCACCCGTATTAATCACTCTCTTTGCTTTAGCTTTCTTTAATGAAAGACTAACTAAGTTGAAAATAGTTGGTTATATCATTGCTACAATTGGAGGTTTTTTGTTAGTCACGGGAGGAGATTTACGAACACTTACTCCAACAACACCTAACTTTTTAGGATACTTATTTGCTCTTATAACACCCTTGCTTTGGGCTATATATACCATAACTACAAAAAAAATCTCGAAAAATAAGCCAAATTTCACATCTCTTAAATATATCGCTTACTTGGGAACTTTAGAATTGTTCATTTTTGTAATAGTCAAAGGAGAATTTCTAATTTTCACTGCAAATGTGATAAATCCATTTGTTTTAATTACTGGGATTTATTTAGGTATTGGATGCTATGTTTTTGGTTATTTTATTTGGCAGAAATCGCAAAACGAACTTAAATCTTCAAAAGGAGCTTCGTTTCTCTATATTGAACCGTTTCTAACTCTCATCTTTTCAATTATTTTAAACAGATTTGAAACAATACTGATATGGAACATTATCGGAGGTATCATTGTTCTGTTAGCAGTACTACTTATAAATTACAAGTAGATTAGATGAAAAAATTAAAAATTTGATTGTATGAAAATAAGATCAAGATTTAAATAAAGAGTTTACAAATTCCTTGAAGTAATAGATTCTAGTTCCTTAAAAATTGCATCATCAATAGGTTTTAAAGAACTTTTCTCAGCTAGAATAGTCGCTTGCTCCTTTGCTCTTTTTCTTGCAGATTTAGACCCATTCTCTTTCCAAACTTCTCGAGACAGCCGATCTATTACCGGGCCAGCTAAAAAGAGCTCTTTTCTAAAAAGCTTTAAAGTTGTCGGATGGGAGAGTAATTCCTCTTTTTCATTGTAGTCCTTTAAAATTTCAGACGCGAATGGAGCACCGTGATCTTCTACACCTCTTAGAAGTCGCTTTACCATTCCTACAATTTCGTTATCAATTATTAATTTTTCAATGCTTTGGGTGGACTCAAAATCTAGCATGCCAGGTCCCGAAGCCATATTAACGCCCGCAAGTCCCGCTAAAAGAGCTCCCATACCTCCTTCAAACCCTGCTTGAGCATCTGGAACTTTGGAGTCACTTAGACCCATGTAAGCATGAGTGGGCATTTTTAGAAATTTTCCCATTTCAACATCCCCCAAGTTAATCATCATTGTCTCAATTGCTCCCATTGGAGTTGTACCTTGCTTCATATCTAATATTGCAGGTGATCCGCCCCATATTAGGGGGGCTCCCGTTTTTGTTAACTGTCCAATTACAACTCCTGCTAAACATTCTGCAGAGTGTTGCGTTATTGAACCTATTAAGCTTATTGGAGCGCTAGCCCCTGCTAACGGCATAGATACAAACTCAGATGGTATCATACTCTTGGCGGCATCGATAAGTGATTGAGAAGTCAGGTCTGACCATTTTAGCGGAGGACTAGGACAAGCATCGAAGATCGCTAAAGGTTTCCTTGCTAGTTCATCTTCTGATAAGCGACAGCTTAGCAATAATTCTCTCATAATTGAAAAGCTTTCCTTTCGAAATGTCCCTGTTACGACTGGTTTATAGCAATTAGAGAGTGCAATATATAACCTATGCCAATCTTGTGCCTGCGTGGGGACATCTTGATAAACAATAGCGGTGCTTTGAGCCTCGATATACTTTAAATGTTCTACTACCTTTGAAAAACGCACGAAATCTTTTTCAAACGCGTTTCTAGTAGTCCCTGTATTTTCATCTAGAAATAATATCGCTGCTGAGCCAGGATCATAATGAACATTATCGTTCGATAAAGTAATATGCTCTTTTCCTTCTCTATCAAATAATTTTATCTCATTTGGAACCGTTTTGAGACATCTATCTACTAAATCAGAAGGAATATAGTATCGAGAACCCTCGTGATTAATTCCCTCGCTGTTAAATAATTCTTTCGCATCCTCATTTTCTAAAAATATTCCTAAATTTTCTAAAATATCTTTAGCCTCATTGAATATCTTTACTTTATGATCTTCATCTAAAACATTAATTCTTGGTCTTAATATTCCCATCCTAATATACACACTCTCGTTTGGTTACTTCTCTAGTGAATCTATAAGTTTTCTCATTTGTTTTATAGTTGCTGGAGACGTTCCACAGCACCCTCCTACGATTTTAGCTCCTAGATGGATCATTTCTCCTATATCAGTTACAAAATCCTTTATAGGTTGATCATAAACTGCAACATTATTACTGTTAATTCTTGGTTGGCCTGCGTTAGGCTTTATTGATATTGGTTTATCAGTAAGAGGTTTCAATTCTTTTATTAAATCAACCATCTGATCACTTCCTAATGTACAATTTGCTCCGATTACGTCTACGTTTTGATCTTCCTGAAATTGGACGCACTTTTCTAAAGAATCTCCCATTATTGTATAAAAGCCTCTTTTCATTTTTTTATAAGTCATAGAGCTAATGATAGGTTTTTTTGAAACATTTCTCACCGCCTCCAATGCTGCTTTCATCTCTTCAATATCTGACATTGTTTCTATATGCCATAAATCTACTCCATCTTCTAAGAAAGTAGCTTGCTTCTCAAAGCTAGAAATCCACTGATCTGGTGATGCTTTTCCAACTGGAGGTCTAAACTCACCAGAGGGTCCGATATCTGCAACAATTAAACGATTTGGAGGACATGCTTTTTTTATATTTTCTAATCCGCCCAAGTTTATTTCTCTGATTCGATCTTCTAATTTATAATTCTTTAGGTTTATGAAACTTGAGCCGAAAGTGTTTGATTGACACATATCTGCCCCAGCATCGTAGTAGGACTTGTGAATATCGATTATCATATCGGTATGTTCGATATTGAGCGTATCAGGGAGTTTTCCCGGCATAATACCGCGTTTAAAAACTTCTGACCCCATCCCTCCATCAAACAGTATTATTTTGGAACTATCATTTAGCCAATCATGAAACAACATAGAATCTTACCTATAAATCCAATTTAATATTATTTATTTAAGAGATTTTTAACTAATTTAACAGCTTCTACGGCACTACCAGCAAATCCATCAGCATTACATTCATCAGTCCACTCTTTTGTAACTGGAGCTCCTCCAATAATAACTTTAAAATTATCTCGAATCTCTCTCTCCTCTAAAATATCTATGATCTTTTTTTGACCATACATTGTTGTAGTAAGCAAGGCAGAAACTCCTATTACGTCCGCATTTTTCTCAACTGCAGTTTGAATGATTTTTTCGGCTGGAACATCAGCACCAAGATCGTAGACATCAAAACCATTAGCACTAAGCATGGTACCTACAATAGTTTTTCCAATAGAATGAATATCGCCCTCAATCGTAGCAATCACGACGACTCCTTGTGATGCAGAAATTCCACTCTCTTTCAAGCTTGGTAATAGAATATCCATTGATTCTTGCATAATAGTTCCACCAAGCATTAATTCTGGCAAGAAAAATTCTCCTTCTTCCCATAAGTCACCAATTCTTCGGATCCCGTCTCCATAACCCTTTTCGATGACCTCTAGCAAGTTCAATTCTTCAGTAACCGCTCTTTTTGCTAGTTCGATTGCTAGCTCCTTATCTAAATTCACAATTGCGTCAGAAATTTCACCATAAAATTGCTCATGAGCCATTTCTATATCTCTTAAATTCTGTTTATATATAATTTTTACAATATTTTGGTTAATTAATTAAAATTTCGGATTTTAAAAGAGTTTGCTTAATTTTTGTAATGGCAAAGCCCTAGATTATTATTCGGTTATTACCAGATTATTTAACTTAAAAAAGAATATAAACTCCATACACTATATGAAAAATAAAAATAAGAATTCTCAATAAAATAGTATTTTAAAGGTGTTTAACAGTGTCTAGAAGATATTATGCTAAAGGTAAAAAGACTTACGCTAAAGACCAGAATTTTGAACAAGACCAAGTTGGAAAAGAAAAAGAACGCTATCTGATAAGCATTGATTTAATGAGCTTAAAAACTTTAAAAGATTACGATATAATGGGATGGCGCGGCGAGTTCTATTTCAAAGCAGACGGTCCGAAAGTCTTTAAATCGAGATTTCCAAATAAGGGAAATATGAAGCTTCAAAGAAATCAAAACTTTACATCTAAAGCAGATATGAACATATGGAGTCAATTTAAAA
>JAGXNZ010000175.1 GCA_019894655.1 Promethearchaeota archaeon
CTTGGCAAACGAACCCCATAACAGTTTGAAATCTGGGGCGTTTTTTAAGGTACTTTACGATAAAACAAAGAAATTAGATAGTACAAGACCCGTAACTGTAGTAAATATGATGGGTGTAAAAGAAAAAGCTTTTGAATTCTGCGAAGTATTATGTATCAATCGATATTATGGATGGTATATGCAACCTGGAAATCTTGACGAAGCCTGCGAAATTCTTTCAAAAGAAATGGACAAAATATATGAAAAACATCGTAAACCAATTATTCTAAGCGAATTTGGAGCAGACACAATTCCTGGATGGCATTCTCAACCGCCCGAAATGTTTAGCGAAGAATATCAAGCTGATTTCTTAAGAAAATACATTGATGTATGCCGTAGTAAACCTTACGTGATAGGTGAACATGTATGGAACCTTTGTGACTTTAAAACATCTCAAGGGATTATGAGAATGGGTTCAATGAATCATAAAGGTGTGTTTACTCGTGATCGGCGCCCCAAAATGGCAGCACATTTGTTGCGTAAGTTATGGAACGAAAAAGATTAAAATTTAAACTATAGTGATTAAAAGTATGAGAGAGGATTTAGAAGGATTATCAAAAGATGAATTGTTGAACTATATTGAGGATTTAAGCAAGAATTGGCTTGCAATTGACGGTACTTGGTTCCAAGCCGTTGAAAAAGAATTTGGATTAGAGAAAGCCATTGAACTTGATGTAGCGCAGTGGAAAAAATTTACTATTATTGAAGCAAAGCGAATTATGAGACGGTTTAATATTCCAGAAAATGGAGGAATCCCAGGATTAGTTAAAGCGTTAAGATACAGAGTTTACGCAAATATTAACATCCAAGAAATTATTGAGATTTCTAACGATCGCTGTGTGTTTCGGATGAACAATTGCCGAGTTCAGTACGCAAGAAAAAGAAGCAATCTTCCGGATTTCCCTTGTAAACCAGTAGGGATTATTGAATACGAAAATTTTGCTAAAACGATCGATCCAAGGATCGAAACGAGATGTATATGCTGTCCTCCAGAAGAGCATCCGGAAAATTACTATTGCGCCTGGGAATTCACTATCGAAGAATAATATCCAGTAAATAAAATTAATAATGGTTGTAGTACGATTAAAACTATTAAAAAAAAATTAATAATTATTCAAAATAACAAAAAGCTGTATGAATATGTTTGATAAATCGCATTGTAAAGAATGTACAACAGTTGCTTGTATGATGAAGTGTCAATGGATCAATTTTGAGAGTATTGACGCGGCTAAAAAAGAAGTTGCTAAATTGATTAATGAAGATGAGGATTGTCGTATATTGAAGGATTGCATGCTATGTTTTTCTTGCGATGAGTATTGTCCATATAATTCGCATCCTTTTGACATAATTAATGAGTTGCAGGAAAAATACAATTCTCAAAATATTCTACCCGCAATTACTCAAAATGCAATTGATGGTTATGGAGCAAAGAGAGAATTTATCCCGCGCCCGATAGATCCTGAAAAGCCAATTTTAGATAAATGTGCGTTCCCTAAAATGAATGTAAAAGAAATGCAGGGACCAATGTTTGATGATCTACAATCAGTTGGTGGTTTACATTACTTTTGTCAATTAATATACCAGCATTTAGCAAAACCTTCCATTATCAAAGAAAGGGTGCCACTGATTCTTGAAAACTTCATAAAAACTGGTGTTAATAAGGATACTGAGGTCATCTGTTGGCATGACGAGTGCTATGGATTGTATACTTCATATTGTCAAAGGAACAACCTTGAAGTGCCTTTTAAACCCGTTCATATTTTTGAATATGTCTATAATTATCTGAAGGATCATGAATCTGATATCAAGAAACTAAACTTAAAAGCTGCTTATCAACGTAACTGTTCCAATCGTTACGTACCTAAAACTGATGAGATTCTTGATAGCATATGCGAACTTATCGGGATAGAACGGGTTGCTAGGAAATTTGACAGAGAAAACGGTATATGTTGCGCTGCACCTTTTGCACCGAGGGGTCGTAAAAATTTAGTTCGTAAAACTCAAAACGACAATGTTCAGGACATGGTAGACCATGGTGCTGAGGTTTGTATATTCAACTGCCCTATGTGTAAGGATACATTAGAAAGGAAAGTTACTGCTAAAGGAATTAAAAGTTATTTCATTAGTGACTTAGCGAGACTTGCTTTAGGAGAAAAGTTGGAATATTAAATTTACCTTGTTTTTTTTTAATTCTCATTATAATTATTATTAATATAGAGAAATTCATATATACAAATCAAATTAAATTATAAATGGGTGAAGAAAATTTTCGATGAATCTAATTGTGATAAATGCGAAAGTGTGGATTGTCTAACTCGCTGCCAATGGATGGAATTTATCAATGTTGAAGAAGCGCGAGCAGAAAAAACTAAAATGATCAACGGGGAAGAATCTCGAGTATTGACTGACTGTGTTACCTGTTTTGCGTGTGATGAATATTGTCCTTATGAATCTCATCCCTTCGATCTAATAACAGAATTACAAGAGAAATACAATTCGTTAAATATAAGCCCTGGTATTATTGAGAGTACGATAAATAGATTTGCTCCACACGATCAAGTGAGATTAAAAGAAATTGACCCTAATAAACCAGTGTTAAATAAATGTGGATTGGGTAAATTAAATGCAAAAAATATGGAAGGGCAGTTGTTTGAAAATCTACAATATGTTAGTGGTCTTGACTTTTTTTGCAACCTGATGTATCACCATTACGGAAGAGATTCTGTCATTAAAGAAAGAGCTCCAATAATATTAGCAAATATCAAAGCTCAAGGTATTAAAGAAATGATTTGCTTTCACGACGAATGTTATGGATTCTACGCTTCGTTTTGTCCACGTAACAACATAGATCTTCCACCTGGTTTTAAAGCCGTTCATATCTACGAATATCTCTATAACTACTTAAGAGAACATGAATCTGATCTTAAACCGTTAGGTATGAAAATAGCCTATCAAAGATCCTGCTCAAATCGTTTTATCCCTGAGGTTGACGAATGGGTTGACAAAATTTGCAGTTTAATAGGCGTTGAAAGAGTGGAGAGGAAATTCGATCGAGAAAACGCGTTATGCTGCGGTGGGCTCTTTACAACTCTTGGTAAAAAAGCTTTAGGACGCAAGACTCAAAACGATAATGTTAACGATATGATAGAACATGATGCCAAAGCATGTGTGTATAATTGCTCTATGTGTAAGGAAAGCTTAGGCTCTAAAGCTGAGCGAAAAGGGTTAAAAAATTATATTCTTAGCGATCTCTGCCGAATAGCTCTCGGAGAATCTTTGGAATAGAGTAAGCAAAAATAAAATTACGGTATTTTAAATATTGGCCTTTTTTCTTTTTATCTTTTATAAGTGGAGCGATTTAGAATTCAATCTTAATAATTTTTAAGGTAGCGAATATATCAAAATATATAGAAAAAAGAAATAATAAATGAGAAATAATAATGTCAGAACAAGAGTTAAGATCTCAAATTTCAGAAAAGGAAGATGAGATTACAAGAGTTGAAGAAGACGCCTCTAAAAAGGAGGCCTCTGCTGAGAAAGAAATTGAAGCTGATTTTGATGATAAAATTAACGATACCAAATCAAAACTCGACGTGGGAGAAGTCGATTTTAAAGAAGCCACAGAAAAATCTAAAGAATGGACAAAAAAAATGAATAAATTAACTGTGGAGGTATCTTCATTAAAAAAAAAATACGATAATTTAGTTAAGGGAAAAGCTAAAGCTTTAAATAAGAAATTGGAAGATATTCTTAAAGAAAAAAAGACCAAAATAAAATCGTACGAAACAGATATAAAAGCTTTGAGAAAGAAATTGGATAAATTAGAAGCAGAAGAATTAGAAAACCAGACAGTAGAATAAGTTTTCTGCTAAATCATTTATTTTAAATTGAGTTTCAAGTCATTTTCAATTATTAATAGGCAACTTTTGCCCTTTTTCATTGAGGATATCTTTAGAAAAACCCGATTGAATCTTAATCTCGTCGTATAACCAGGTTAATAATCTCATTTTAGCATTATAAATCTCGATTTCTTCTTCAAATATTTCCATTTAACCAAATTACTTATTGTTTCTTAATCTTGAAAAGCTTAACCTCACAAAGGCATATTTAACATACTGTTATCTACGTATTACCAAGATTAAGATTTAGAATAGGTTTTAATGGATAAAGAAAAAGATGAAAGTAACTTTCTTTACTATTTTCTTTTAAATTTTGCTTCGATTTTTTCTAAGTCGTAAGCTACATTTTCAATAAGACCGCCTTCGATGACACTATCTAATCTATCTATTAAATCTCTTGGAAAAAGATCTATTTTCGAGACGCCATTTCTAAAATCTTTAAAATTTTCTGTTAGAATATATTCACTTGTACTTCTTTTGGTGTCAAACTCCTCCATTACGACTTTAGAAAATAATTCAATAATTTCGTTCATAATTTTCTGTTCAAAATCTATAACTTCACTGTTAGCGTCCTGGATCATGTGATCGTATTTTCTGTTTAACTCTTGGATTTCCTCAGCTTTTTTAGCTTCAATTTCATCAACTTTAGGTTGTAACTCCAGTTTTTTAATTTCTAACTCTTTTAATTTCGATTCTAATTGTTCAACCATATCATCTAAATAAAGTTGGTTGATTAAAAATTTTATTACTCCCCTTAATTTGATATTTGAACAAAGATTAAATTGGTAGAACTATTTCATCATAAAATAAATTCCATATTATTAGATTGAGACGCTATGCCCAAGAAAATCAACATGCCAGAACCAGAAGAAAATCTGAAAATTATCGATGTTCATTGCCATTTACCATTTCCTCGACCGAAAAAAAACGATAGATTACCTTCTGATGAGCAGCAATATCGAGATTTCTTGAATAATGGGGGTGTTTACTTAGTAACCAGCTCGATCGATAACAGTACTCTTGAATTAATCCTAAATTTTATTAAAGAAAAGGAGAAAATTGGTTTTACGTGTGGTTGGGCACCTCAAACTGTCACCTATTCGTCTAAATCCCAATACGGTATAGAATGGAAAAAATGGATTGAATTTATTCAAGGCAATCAGGAAAAGTATTTAGCCATAGGAGAAATTGGTTTGGATTACCATCACGCAAAGATACTTGAGAAAAGAGAAAAGCAAATTACAGAATTAAAGAAAATATTCGAGTTAACAAGTGGGTTTAATAAACCCTATGTTTTACACGTTAGAAACGCTGCAGAACACGAGTTTGATCGAGACCACCCTAAACATCGTTATAATAAAAGGGATGGTGCGACAAAAGAAATCCTTACCATAGTCAAAGAATTTAATATAAACCCTAAACA
>JAGXNZ010000176.1 GCA_019894655.1 Promethearchaeota archaeon
ATTATCTCCAACAACTCTGATTGCATAAAAATCAAAACCTCCAGTATTTAGCGTACTAGGATCAATGGGGTTATCGCTGAAACTATTAATATAATATTTTCCATCTATTTCGACGCAATTAGGTTCATATGTAGCTCCTACTATAGGACTTGGATCGGTAATGGATATATTTGCTATAGGTGTGTCAATATCAACAGATTGCCAAAGCACTCCATTTTTTAAAATTTCAATGGTGCTTTCCCAATTAGGAGTCCAGTTAGGAGTAACACATGCTCCTTTTGACATTTGGGCTACAGGTGCTCCGTCTTGCGCGAGAAAGATGTTGATTTCTCTATGTGAATCTTGATTATTTACATAAAGCGTTGAGTTATCCCCAACCGTAGTTCCGTTTATGTTAAAGAAAAGAATTGGTCTTCCATGATCTGAGTTCGCATAAATTCGCTGATTTTCTAAACCTGTAAAAATTCCTTCTCGAGTAATGTTATCTACAAATGCAGCTGTTATTCCTCCAGGGTAAGGATGCTCGTTTCTAGTAAGCCAGATGCTATAAGGGCGTTGATGACCGATATATGCTCTCGTATGGCTTAAACTGTGTCCCGGGTGTCCATCATGATTGTCTCCAGAGCTATAGAGTGTCATCCTATATCCCATTTTGAACGCATCCATGATAGAGGATCCGTGAGTATATGATGGTGGGGGATCGATTGCTCCTCTATAGTTTAACGGATGTCTTTGTTCAAATAAAAAATCTCCATGTACAGATGATACCTCCGCGATTTTAACGTATTTAGGATTTATATATGTCCAGTCTTGTATGTATGCTCTTTTAGTAGTATGATGAGGTAATGCGAGCGCTTTTGCTCCCGTACTTTCGGTAAAAGTATCTAAAGCGTCCCATAATCCTTGAGTAGTCGGAACTAGTATGTAAGACAATATTGGATTTTTCAAAAGTTCATCTCCGCTAAAGACACATGTGTAATGCCCAGTTCTTACTTGAGTCCATTCGATTCCATGAAAGGTAACAAACTCGTTTGGGACATAAGCAAAATTTGTAGCTCTTTCAAGTTGATCTAAAGCTCCTGGATTCCACATCAAGATTTCTCCGTGATCTGTTAACGCAGTGAATTCAAGACCCGCAACGTAACGAGCGTAATAAAACGAATGCTCTGGAGTCCCTGTGCCGTCAGAAAGCCCCGTGTGAGTGTGGAAATCTCCCCAAGCGATTAATTGTTCATTGTTGGTGTAATTTTTTACCATTATGGGATTACTATAATAAGTATTCGAAGTTAGAGAGTCATTAACTAAAACATAGTGGATTCCTGTAGTGTTTATAATCATCTCAAAGCTGTGCATACCATTATCTTTACCATCCCTAATTTCGTAAGCGATGTCTGAGCCAGATAATTGACCGATGAATATGTATGGATCGGGTAAGTCAGCAATTGGGTTAATGATCTGCGAACCTGAGCTGAAGTTATGAGAGTAAAGAGAAAAATCAACCCGTCCATTGTAAATAGCGCTTAATCGTTCAAATTGATCCCACGCTTCCACCTTAAGCTCAAAAGGTTCGCCTAAATTAACTTTTGATGGGGCGTGAACCCAAAGAAGGCGAGGATTGTTATCAAACATTACTTCAAGATCAATACTTACGCATGACCACAAAATTAAAGGTGTAATAATTGTTACCAGTTTTAACGCTAATCGCGCTTTAGCAGGCATTTTTTTTATTCGATTCAATATTTGAGAATTAATTTCTTTAACTAACGACTTTTTCCTCTTAATAATACTCAATATTAGCAACAATATAGAAAAGGAGAGGAAAATTCCTAAACCAGACCATATCGCTAAGTTAAGAGGAGAAAATGCTTTATAATAGAACACTAAAAGCGTAATAAATGTAATTGAATACGAAAGAAGAACTCCGTTTCTTTTCCAGGCGATATCCTTAAAAACAACATAATAGAAAATTCCTATTAATAACCCTATAAAGGACCAAAAGTAAAAGAAAAAAGTCACAATCCCAAAAATGTATAGTAGCATCCTAGGGATGCGCCACCAGTGAGACCAATCCCTCTCTTGTAAATTTTTAATAATTCGATTATTGGAAAGCTTTTTCATTTTACTACTTTTATCCAACTCAACTTAAAACATTAATGTCAATCTGATCTAAAATTTCCATTAAATCTAATACTTGAAAATCGAAATTATAGTGTGCTGCGGAATCAGATAAATTTGTTTTACAAAAAGGACAAGTGGATGTTATGACAGTTGCTCCGGTTTCTTTTGCTTCCTCAAGTCGTTCTTTAGAAATCTCAAGAGCCCAATCAGGATAACCTATTTTTACTCCACCTCCCGCACCGCAACACCACGCAAAATTTCTGTTTCTCTTCATCTCTACTAAATTCAATCCAGGAATTTGTTTGTAAATCTCTCTTGGCAATTCATAAATCCCCATATGTCTCCCCAAATGACACGGATCGTGGTATGTAACCGTTTTATTGTATTCAGATTTGAATTCAATTTTTTTCTCGTCTAATAGTTTTTGAACTAATTCGAGTGAGTGATAGACTTCTAAACCTAAGCCGTTTCCAAATCTCTCGAAATCATTCGTTAGAGTCTTATAACATCCTGCACATGAGGTGATTAATTTCGTCGCACCAGTATTTTTAAATTGCTCGATATTATATTTCATATATTCGTCAACTATGCTCAATTGACCTGTTCTAATCATAGGGCTTGTACAACAATGTTCATCTATTAAGGTAAAATCGATACCTGTTTTTTTTAAAAACCTCAGAGTAGAATCTCTTAGGTTCTTTTGCCTGTAATTGGAAGTACATCCGATAAAGTAAACCCAATCTGCTTTATCTGCTAAGTCATACCCCCTTTTCAATTCTACGTTATCTGAGTTAGGTTCCCCGTAAGGATTGCAACTGTCTTCGCATCGGGAAACAAGGAATTTTTGGTTATTGGCGGATCCAATGTTTTTTACGGCCAATTCTCTTAGCGCTTCTATCATTTCAACAATATAATCAGCGTGAGGAGCTTGACACGCATCCATACACGCACCACAAGTAGTACAGGCGAATATTGGATCTATTAAATCCTCCGTCCACTCCAGATCTCCGTTTAAAACGCCTCTAATTATTCGTATTCGACCTGACGCCCAATACGATTCGAATAGGAATTTTTCACCACTAGGGCAAGATCTCTCAAAATCTTTGTAACTATATTTGCAAGTGCTGCACTTGATACAGCGATCAAATGCCATTTCCAAAACATCTTTTCCAATTAAATTGTCATCAATTTCAACCATTTATGTATTCCACCTTCCTGGATTAAATATATTATTAGGATCCATACAATGTTTTATTTTTTCAAAAAGAGCGATCCATCCTGGATTAATTTTCTTTCTCAACTTAGCAGTTATCCACGATGGAGTTTTATATGGTATACACCCAAGATCTATACAGACATCCGCAATTTCTTCCAATAACTTAACAATTTTATCCTGATCTTTGAATTTTTTAAACCTGAAAATAGGTCGAAATATGCCATAGTGACCTCCTTTCATGATTTTTAGATAATTAAAGGGAGGTATTCCGTGCTTACGATAGAGCTCGTCAGTTTTTTCAATTAGTTCCTCAAATTTATGACTGGGCGCGTAAGCACCAAACCAAGTTAAACCACTATACTCATGTAATGAAAGTATTTGGGAGGGTAAATTGAAAATATTAAGAGCTTTTAAATTAAACAACTTAGCAAATTCTTTATAATCAATTACGTGAATATTTGTTCCTTCGTTGTTTAATTTTTCGACTATACTGTTAAGAATTTCTAACTTAGCGTTCAACTGATTTTCAGTTTTCGCGGAC
>JAGXNZ010000177.1 GCA_019894655.1 Promethearchaeota archaeon
ATGTAACCAAGGACCAAAAGGTTCGAAACTCATTATAAATTTAGCAAAATTAGTGATTCCACAGAATAAAGCATATAATATAGATAATCCAAACCCAATTGGAGTGATTCCAAAAATAATATAAAATGTTTTATTAACTTTTTTTGAAGGATGCACACGGATATAATATGCACCACACAAGACTAATGAAAATATAATTTCAATAATAATAATGCGTATAAATTCTCTCTGTAAGAAAAAATAAGTAAAAACTCCCGAACCGACCATCGAAATAGCGGTCAATATCCAAAACGGCTTCCACCATTCAGGTTTTGAAGGTTTTTGACCATTTTCGTGTGGTAAATTTTCATCATTTTTTTCTCTCATTTTTGTCAATTAAGAATAAAGTTTGGTAATCTTTTAAATAAAACGGTTTCTTCTCCAATATTGGAGTTTCACGTTTTGATTTGGGCAATTTCTCTATTATTAGAGTGTGTTCCGGAGTTTTTACTCCACTAATAATCCGATATAAATCCTAATTTTTAAGAGTTATTTTTCCGCTTAGAGCTGAAATTTTTAGCTTATATCCACAGATCTTGCCAATAAATAAGCGATTATAAAAAGTATCATAGTAATGACAGAAATAAACCAGAAATATGTATATAATATATTTATAACCATGATTCCTACTACAACTGGTATTGCTGTCATGAGTAGAACACCTTTACGTTCGATTGGATTTCGATCAGCCCATATAAGTAGAATAGTCCATCCTAACATTAAAAAAGCTCCCGTTCCCGTTTGATATTTATAAGAGATATCTGTGCTTACATTCGTCATTGTAACTGAAAATTCAAATAGTATAGAAATAAACATATCAAGGAAAACCAATAGATCAAGAATAGCACCATACCAGTACGTGAATCTGATAAAAATAATTTTTCTTACCATTTATCTCACCATTTTAATGATTTTAGTTAGTCTTAAAAGTATTAGCTTGTCAAAATAATTTATTTATTTGTAAAAATCGTAATATAATAAGATTTTTTGCTTTAATACAATTATAAAATTGAAAATTCAAAAAAAAAAATTGATAAATTGGATTCTAATATATCTAATGCTTATATTTTGGGCATTAAATATATCTTTGGCTTACATTTGTTTGAAAAAATTGTTCTTGCCGATCAGAACTGCTGCTCCCTCCCCTTTTTGAAACGATATAAAATTGGACTAACGAATTTTCGTGCACTAGGGTGTTGCCTCGCCATTTTTTATCCTCCGACTCAAATTCAACCACTTCACCAAGTCCTATACCTTTTCTCTTGGAAAAATTCAACTTTAGACTTTGCAATGCCTTTATCAGGAGCTCATCGTTTTGACCTGACCCTTTTTTATAAGATTTATCTTTAAATCTCAGCGATTCTATCGCAAAGGCTTTAAGGATATCGTTGTTCATTGTTTTCCATACTTTAGGATTTGCGTAAAACTCTATGCCAATAAATTCACCGTTGATAAAGGCTGCTATTCCGCATTGATTTTCTTGGTTTTTAAAAGAATTTACTATCTCGTCTGTTTCTTTGTCAATATTATCTGTCATTTCAAGATAGCTCTGAGATGGGGCAATAGTACTACTATAGTTCATTTCAGTTCTATACGCTTGGATTTCGTTCCAAACTGACCCCTGACCCGCCGAAGAGATCGCTTCGTAGGCGACATTAGGATGTAATCTGGTATTAGAAGATTTAAATCCTTTTCCCTTTTGGTAATTCCATCTCGATTGTTCTACACACTTAGCTGGAACGGTATATTTTTGTTCCATTGGACTCTTATTGCCACCAGATAAGTTTTGTTTTCCTCCAGCAGCCAATAGGATCGGTTCCCAAATTGTTCTATCTTGTTTTCCCCCATGGACTGTTACTCCAAATGGGATCAACACTTGTTTATCGCTATTATTAATCACTTCTAATTGACTAACGGTGTCTGTTTCGTTTATACTTATCAAACCAAGATCTTCGGCTTCTTTAACGCTGATAAAATCTAAGTTTTTACCCTTGTAGATAATAGGAATAACTGTCATATTACCATGGGACTGAGGTTTTCCAAGCTCTAAAATTTCTAAAGGATTCTCAAACAGCATTTCTACTATTTGAACGCTTACATTTTTCATAATTTACTTTCCTCCTTTTTTTTTTTTTTAACACTCTCATCTTTATGCTCTTCTTCCACCATTACTTCTTCGTAAAGGGGATCTACAAATTGGTTTACGATGTCTTTACCGTTCTTGGTAAGTTCGACCCCATAAGAGATTTTTAAATTTCCTTCCTTGGTCACTTTGTTAACTATTGCACCTTTCATTTTTGAAGCCTCCTCTTGAGACACTTCCATTTTCTGTGTTTTGATTATTCCTCCTCTCTTTAAAGCGCTTATGTGATAATTAATGTTTTGACGGTCAACTTCTAATTTATTTGCTAAGTCTATTGGCCTTTGAGAGTTTGTAGATAACTCTCTTACTATATCTACCCTCATGGGGTTTCGAAACACAAGACCGACCTTTTCGAAAATAGGTTTTTTTTTTTCTTTTTTATCTTTTTTTTCAGGCATAAAATGATCACATTCTTTTTACTGTAAAAATTATTTTTACTATAAAAACAATTATTACTTTTCCTATTTAAATATATGCGTTGAATTTAGTTTTTTCTAGAGTAAAAATAGAGTGCAATTAGGTAAAAAGAAAGAGGATTAGCCGTCCTTGGCAAGAAAACTAATTACTAATTAAAATAGTATGTTAAATTTTGATACTAACTTTTTCTTGAGTTAGTAGTTTCGACGGATTTAAACTTCTTCTTGGGGAAATTAAGGTTGTTTCTTGTAAGTGTTCTGGATTTGCATCTATTCTAAAATTTGATCTTTTTAAAAATAGGTTCATAAGTTTTAACTCGTTTAATGTTAAGCTTATAGAATGTAGAAATTGAGGATGACGATAATTATTCCAGTCGATATCATGCATAATACTATTGTTGTGATCTGGTTAAGATATAAATACAATGACTATGAGAGTTTTCTATTATTTTTATCGAGAGGGACATAATAATCTTATTTCGAATAATTTAACTTAATTCAAACTTTTTCTAGCGCAGTTAGTTACCCTTTATCATATCAATTTCGCAAAATTGTTTATAGATTAAATCCGGTATAAAAAACGAATAATGCATGAAAATGGAAAATGACAACATAATCGACGTATTTTTACACCCTAAGTCCGTAGCTGTTATTGGTGCTTCAAAAAAATTAACAAAAGGCGGATTTCGGATCGCTACCAACCTTATCACTAACAATTTCAAAGGTAAAGTTCATCTAATAAATCCTAATGCCGAAGGAAAGCTCTACGATATAGAATTTAAAAGGAGTATTTTAGATGTCGAGGACGAGGTTGATATTGCAATTTTTTACGTTCCAAATCGACTTATTCCTGACATCTTAAAGGATTGCGTGAAAAAAGGAGTAAAAGGAGCGTTAATTGAAGCATCGGGTTTCGAAGAAGTAGGCGAGAAAGGTCTTGAATTAAAAGAAAAAATAATTGAGATAACAAACAATTTTACTAAATTAAGGATCGTTGGTCCTAATTGTATGGGCCTTAGCACTATCGATG
>JAGXNZ010000178.1 GCA_019894655.1 Promethearchaeota archaeon
ACTTGGTTTTTAGAGTAGAGAATTTATTATATATTGTAGAATGCAAGTGTACAGCAATGCAACTCAGTCAAACCACGAAATTTGTCTCTTGGGGAAAAAAATTTGATGAAACAGGTTTTAGTGATAAAATAACATGTATGGCATATAATATATATGATTTACAGGATTTTTTAATATGGTCGGAATGCTTCAGAAAGATATATGGAATCTTGATTAAATTGTGCTTCATTTTGGAACCATCCATTATAAAACAAGATGGAATTGAACTTGCTTTTGATATTTTTAAAAAACAATCTATAGATTTAGAAGAAAACGATGCATTAAATGTTTTAATAGAATTTATTGAACTGAAGAAAAATCAATATGAAAATTCATAAAAATTTGGATTAAAAAAAAAAATTTTTAATTGAACTTGTCTCACAAAATCAAGCCTTTCTAATCAGTATTAACTTATTTAGAATTAAAAACCTAAAAATTAATAAGTATAAGTTTGAAATCAACACAAAATGTCTCGTAAAAATGTTGAAGATTTAACTAAGGTTACTGAAGATCAGATAGATAGTCTTATTATCTATTATAGAAAGATGGATGAAATTAAACGTACAAGATTCTATAATTTCTATAAAAAAAATCCAGTTACTACGAGTATTAGATTTAAATCTGACTCACTCCTCTCGATTGATATAGATCAAAGGGAATTGGATGATGAAAATGATGAATTTTTACGTTCATTTGTAGCTGTTATACGACTTTTTACCCTAGATTCAGATCGTTTTTCATTAAAATATTTAGGTGAAAATTACTTCCAAGAAGATGATGGACCATTATTTAATCTATTTCCATCTGAAGCAAAGCAATTCAACGAGCTTAGAAAGAAACTCAATGATTATTTAAATTCACCCCCTCAGATAAAAATTGTTGGAATTTTTGGTGAAAATTCATACTCTTTTGAATCTAATTGGGAAATTTTTCAGAGTTTTGCATATGGTGGATTAATTCATTCAAATCGGGATAAGATCAAAAAATATTATGCATTTAATCTCCATCGCAATGAGGGGAAAAATGTTACAATTTTCCCATTATATAGAAGAAACATTATTTGGATATTATTAAACATAACCAGATTTATAGATATTATTTCAGAAAGAGTGATCAGTGAAATACTCAGAAAGATAACCGATTCTAATACAAAGTTCGCTAAAAGGTTAATTAAAGAAAATAATCTTAAAAACGCTTGGAAAAGATTAGAAAATGTTAGATATATATTGGATCACATCGAAGATAATACTGGTAGATTAGTAGTTTATAAGAAACTTGAAGACTTGTCTCGAATAATGAATGACCAAGAAAAAGTAAAGGCATATAGGAATGCATATAAAGACATAAAGAGGGTGGTAGATGGTTTACCCCCAGATTTTAGTGATTATAAGTTCTCTGCTGAGTTAAAAAAGCATGAGTAAGATTATGGAAAATTCCATATATTTACATTTTGAAAAATAAACTGGAAAATTTGAAAAATAAACTGGAAAAATGAAGTCTCAGAAATAGCATAGCATAGAGTCGGTTTAAGTATTTTTCTAGCAATAATAAATTGGAAAATTAGCAGAAATAGACTGGAAAAAGTGGATTTTTTGCAATAATAAACTGGAAAAAAATACCACTAACTCCCCTACATTTTTATTTTTACTACAGGAGACAAAAAACGAACGAGAACCCAAAGATTAATTTGAACTTTTAACCTGATGTACTTTTACCTTTTGGAGACACTGACTGATGACAAAAAAGTTTCACAAAGATAATTGATATGTCTATGTTTGGTTGATATAGACCCCCCATTTAGTTAATCAGAAATTTCTCGGAGTGTTAAGTTATTTAATCGATTATTTCCCTTCTTATTACAACCAAAACCAAAAATTAAGTGAAAATAAAAATGATACAACAAAATTTAATAGTTGAAAAATGGCTCAGCATAGCCCAACAAAACCCGTGGGTTAGACAGAGAGGATCGGGGGACGCAAACGACTCGTGCGCGTTCGAATCCCCTCTTAGCGAACAAGATTTTTTCCAATGCGGAACGATAGAAGAGCTACACAGTTTTTTAGTGCGTGGAAATTGGATGTTAGGACAACCCTTTTACTTTCAAAACTTATGCTTTATCAACCAGATTAACGCTGGGGACGAATGGTTAGTAATTCGAGACGGGGTCGCCTTCGAGAGCCTAACAGCTGAAGCAATGGGGTACGAAGAGTTTAAAGGATGGGTTAAGCGCGTGATGAAAGCCACCGAACAAGACCTAAGAAATTTAACCTACTAAGGAGAAGATAAAAAATGAGCATTAGTTGGAACTAATCCACATAATCGGGAACATTGACGGGACTATCGTTTTGCTTCGATCTAACATTAAAGATTACGATTACAGAAATTCACACAAAGAGAAGCAAAAAACCCAACTAAAAAAAAAAAAAAAAATCAAAAATAATAAATAAAAAATCTCTTATTATTGTATATATATCAACTATAGATAAGATCACAATAGTATTAAACTATAAAGCCTTTAGGTTATTCTAAGACTACTAATTTTAAAGATAAAAATTTAAAATTTACTCACTTATGAAACAAGAAGAAGAAATAATTTACTTTATTACTGGGAATAATCATAAGTTTAAGGAAATTAAAAAATTGTTCCAGAAGGAAGAATTAAGTTACGATTTAAAGCAGAAAACTGCTGCAACTATTGAAATTCAAGCATCTAATATTAAAGAAGTCGCTCTCTTTAAACTTAATAGCGTAAAGACAAATTTCAATAACTCTTATTTTGTGGAGGATGCGGGATTTTTTATTGATGTTCCCCTCAAAGGATTTCCAGGAGTATATTCCAATTTTGTATTGAATACTATTGGTAATAAAGGTATATTGAAACTCATTAACGATTATGGGAACACTGCTGCTCATTTTGAAGCTGTAATAGCACTTTATTTTCAACCTCTGAACGAAATCCTGGTATTTGAGGGAACTGTAGAAGGAAAAGTTTCAGAGAAAATTAGGGGAACGGGTGGTTTTGGTTTCGATCCCATCTTTATCCCTAAAGAAATGCCAACAAGCACATTTGCTGAATTAACTACTGAGGAAAAAAACAGTGTATCCCATAGAGGGAAAGTTTGGAAGAAAATATTTGAATTTCTTAAAAAAAATCAAGCTTAATCGCTAAAACGTTTGACGGAATATATCCATTACACTTTGTCTGCTTAATTTTATAAGAATCAAATACATACCCAAAATTCCCACTATAATTGAGATGGAAAAGACTCTAATAATAACATCCACAGGAATTGAAAAAACAATAGGCATTTCCGTAAATAGACCTAAGTTTGTTTCCATTAAATACGCGCAAAAGGTACCTATTATTGTTCCCATTGTCCCACTACTAACCAATATGATTACGCTTTCAACCAAGAACAAATTCCTCACATCTTTGACCTTCATACCCATGGATCTTAATATACCGATTTCAAATTTCCTTTCTAACATGATTGCATACATGGTACTAATTAATCCGAAGATAGCAATTACGATCGCAAACCAAAGAATTACTTCCATTAAAACACTCTGTCTATCAAGCATATCCTGCATAAAACTGACTTTTGTAATTGCATCATCTAGAACATATTCTGTGTCCATAGCTAGTTTATTTATTTCTTCTTTTGTTTCTTCGATAGTATCTATGGAATCATCTATTAATTTGATGAAGACTTTATCTATAATCATATTCGAACCACCTGGATCCTTAACACTCATCAAACGCATATAATTCTCGATGGATACCATAATACCTCCTCCTTCTGCCGTAGCTTCAGAGCTTTTAAAGTTAGTAAAACCAGGCAATCCTCCTGAGATTCCTACAACGCGGAGAAGTGTAACATTTCCCGGATCGTTAGGGACTTGAGGGTTATAGAATGTTAATCGAATATATTCACCGATATCGTTTATTCCAAGGACGCTAGCTAAAGAATTCGCAATTATGCAAGTGTTATTATAATCATAAAG
>JAGXNZ010000179.1 GCA_019894655.1 Promethearchaeota archaeon
ACCCTGAGCCACATGGGTATGGAATTTATATAACAATTCCACCCAATACTAAAGTAGAGGGGGACATACCAGTCCGTTCAATACCGGGAGGGCTTTATGCAGTGGCTAAATGCGATGGAGTGGAGGAAATGAGTATTAAATGGCCAAATTTATGGAAATGGGTTGAAAATAGCGAATATCAATATATAGGTGAAACGAAAGGAGAGTTCGGATTTGAATTAGGATTCGAGGAATACATAAATTGGTATTCTACTTTAGTTGAGAAAACTAAAAGTAATATGATATTTGATCTCATGCTTCAGTTAAAAGAAAAATAGAGTATTTCTCTCTACTTCACAAATCCTTGTTTATTGTAGATTTCTTTTTAATATATTCTTGACGAAAATGTGAAAGTTTAAATAGATGATTCGCATTTTTTACCTTGCGAATTTCTAAAAAATTCGATTGAATTTAATATACATTAATTTATGGTGAAATTTATGGTATATTTGTTGTCGACAGTATGGTTTCCACCCGTTAAGGGTGAAGAGGTTGGAAAGAAGTTTCTTGAAGTTGCAAAGAAATATCCTGAAGATAAAAGCCTTGGTAAAACAGTATTAGCTGGCGCGTTAATGAGAACCAGTATTGGAATAAAAGCTATAACGATTTTCGAAGTTAAGAAAGGGAAACTTGACGCCGCTCTAGAAAGGGTTGGTGATATTTTAGGAGCTTACTCTGAAATTGAGGGCGTGAACTCGAGAGTAGACACAATGGCTACATTAGTAGAATCTTTGGACGCTATAGGGCTTAAAGTACCAGAATAATATAATATAAACATTTAACTCTACTTTTTTTATTTTTGCAATTATAAAGAATACATTTCTATTTTACTAAAAAGTATATATAAAACTTGAGACGATTTATAAATATAGTAAAATTTCGATAAAATCAAAAATATATCACTAAATGAGTACGATGTTTAGAATAATCTCAACTATAGCTAAAGGTATGATTAAAGTTCGGCTAGGTAAGCCTTTAAGTGGAGGGCAAAGGTTTATATTAGCTTCGCTTTATTCAAAAATAGATCGCGTTGCGACATTATTAGTACCGAGTAATGTCCACCCAAAGTTAATAGATCCTGATTACGATTTTGTTCGTTTAACCTCAGATGTAGAATCAAATTTAGAGTTATTTGAAAAGTTGCAAGCGCGTTTCCCTAATGTGGATGCTGCGTTGCCAGCTAGTTGGCTTGGGTTAGCAGGGTGTGGTCAGGCGGAAATGGGGACCGTAATGCGTATTTCACCTATGGTTGAACCTTCTCCGGAAGTATATGCCTTAGATCGGTACACATTAGACGAATTATCCTTGCCTGAAATGACGGGATATTTAAAGAACCAGATAGAACTCACAGCATCAGTTCAGGATCGGTATCCAGAAATGAATTCACCTCCAATTATTGTTGGTTCGTTTGATCTGGCTATACTGTTGCGAGGAGAAAAAGTTTTTGATGATTTTAGGCTTTATAAATATT
Organism: Promethearchaeota archaeon; assembly: GCA_019894655.1. The sequence goes on from JAGXNZ010000179.1 coordinate 1,511, forward strand.
TCACAGAAGCAGCTGACGAAGAACTTAAGGAAAAAATAAAGAAACGAGGAGACCCCCTATATTTCCCTCGTTTAATGGATTTTGCGACGGAAGCAAGTATTAAAATTGGAAAAATGTATAAGGAAAACGGTTTGGCAATGCTTGGTATGGTAATAGTGAACCAATATGCAAACCCCCCGATTATGTCTCCCAATGATTTTCTTACATATATTTACCCCTATGTTGAAACCGTTTGGAAGGAATTTAAGCGAAATCGCCCAACCGCTGGTTACATGCCTCCTAATCCACAAGTAGCTAAGGAAATTGCCGAATATCCTGCTCTTAGTGGGATTGCGTGTTTTAATAATTATATGTTTCCTCAAAATGACATTGGCATAACACCAAAAGAATACGATGAAGAAATGATAAATTTATCTAAGGAAATTAAGACACCGTATAATTATTTAATTCATGGTAAATTTTTAAGAGATGGAACCAAAAAAGAAATTGAGGAACAAGTAAAAAGGGTATGTGAATATGCCGTTGAAAAGCAAGCGCCTATGGCTTTAGGCGTTGCAGCAGTGCCTTTAGGAACAGATTTATCAAAAATAGATTTGATTTTAAATGCTGTAAACGAATATGGGGTGTATAAATAATGTCGTTAAAAGAGATGGTCGCAGATGGTGATCTTTATACTATCGAAGATTTTGTAATCAAAGCTTTGGAAACTCGCAAACCTTTGGATATTACAGACGAATTAATAGCAGGATTGCAGTTAGCGGGAGATAGGTTTCAAAAAGAGGAGTATTTTGTTATAGATATGCTACAAGCAGCTGAAACATTCAAAGAAGCAATGAAAGTATTAAAACCTAAATTAGGGGAAAGGAAGACGGATTACATTGGAAAATTTCTTATAGGAACAGTAAAAGGAGATATTCACGATATTGGAAAGAATTTGGTTTCAATAATGCTTGAGGGAGCGAGATTTGAAGTTATAGATTTAGGAATAGACGTATCAGCGGATCAATTCATAGAGGCAATTAAAAAGTATGAACCGCAAATTGTAGGTTTATCAGCTTTACTCACTACAACCATGCTAGAAATGGAAGAAATTATTAAAGCGATCGGAGAAGCTAATCTTCGCGACAAAGTTAAAATAATGGTAGGGGGAGCACCGGTGTCTGAACGGTATGCTTCTTCAATTGGTGCGGATTCATACTCTAATAATGCTTCAGAAGCGATTGAAAATGCTATTGGATTGATAAAATGAAAAAAAACACTCTGTTCAAACTTTTTTTTGTTAAAATTTCGTTTTGTAACCTTTTCGATCAAAGAAATTTGTTTCCTAGAGCTTCTTAAGGTTTTTGATATTCAGATATATATTAATTTTTTCCCTCATTTCATAGGACAAAAAGGAAAATAAATTATTAAACATTCTGAATTTGCCTTTTCCATTAGCTAGCATGAAAAAAACGTAAAACGGGTTAAAGATTTAGAAAAGATTTAAATAGGAAAATTCTTATGTCTAGTTTTGTATTATTTTTTACAAAAAAGGCGTATTTATGAAAAACATTACCGCAGGTTAAGTTTGATAAAGTAATACACACTTAACAAAATTGGTTAAGAAGATTAAAGAGTTTTAATTGGGATAATATGCTTGACGCAATTTTTAAGATTATCATTTTCGGTAATACGGGTAGTGGAAAAACAACATTAACAAAAAGATTTAAGACTGATTTATTCATATCACATTCTCAGATGACTATCGGAGTTGACTTCGAAACAAAAACCATTAAGGTTGATGGAAAAAAGGTAAAGTTAATGATCTGGGATTTTGGTGGTGAAGAGAGATTTCGATTTTTACCTGAATATATAGTTGGTGCTATGGGCGGGATATTAATGTATGATATTACAGATTATCCCTCTCTTGCTCACATTGACGATTGGTTATCCGTTATAAATGGTAAAAAGGAACGATTTCCACTTGTTTTACTTGGCGGTAAAGCTGATTTAGAGATAATTAGAGAAATTTCTTATAAGGAAGGAAAAAAAATCGCGAAAACAAAGGGTTTTAGCGGTTTCACGGAATGCTCTAGCAAGACTGGTAAAAATGTCGAAAAATCATTTGAACAATTAACAAGAATGATGTTAAGTAGAGCTTGATTTATGTTTTACTTGATTTTGTACTGACTTTTTAAGAAATTGACGATATAGTCTTTGACTTTATCGCGGTCTGGTAAACTTGCTACCATACCGTATATAGCAGCGTCCCCGTCTGAGGATGCTTCGGGATGCTCTTTAATTTCCTTCACTGCTTCGTTGAGATCCTTCAAGAATGTATCTACGATTCTAGCATGGTGAGGATTAACCATCATGTGTAAAGCGTTTGGGAATTGAATCCTGTCTAAATGCCACCCTTTTTTATCCATAATATCTCCTAAATTATAGATATCCACAGTCTCGGATGTAAAGGAGAAAACGCTCATCACCGGGTCTCCAATAATATATAGCTCAGGGATATAATTAATTCCATCAATTAATTCTTTGGTAGCCTTCATGACGATATTAGCCAACTGTAAATAACCGTCGTTTCCTAAAGCTTTCATAGAAGCCCATGCTGCAGCAATTGGGCCACCAGGGCGAGTACCTCTCATAGTAGGGGATATGTAAATACCACCTGACCAGTCCGTATAGACTGAAAATTGATGTTTCCACACTCTCTCTCTTCGATACATTATTGTAGATGCCCCCTTTGCTCCATACCCATATTTGTGGATATCTGCCGAAATAGAGGTCACTCCCGGTACTGAAAAATCAAAATCAGGAACTTCATAACCAAGCTTCTTTACAAAAGGTAACATAAATCCTCCAAGACACCCATCAACATGCATTCCAATCCCTCGTTCTTGAGCAATTGGTGCGAGTTCTGCGATGGGGTCTACTACACCTCTTGGGAAATCGCACGCAGAACCAACCATTAAAATAGTATTACCGGTCAGTGCGTTTTCCATAGCCTTTACATCTGCCCGATGGGTATTCTTATCCACGGGTACTTTAACCGCTTTTACTCCAAAATAATCTGCTGCTTTGTCAAAGGACGGATGTGCTGAGCTCGGTATAACCATCTCAGGTTCTTTTATATGTGGAAATTTTACCCGTGCCCAATCTCTATACGTCTTTACTGCCATTAAAAGACTTTCTGTTCCTCCTGAAGTCATACTCCCACAGCATCTATTATCTCCTCCAAATAAGTCGATTGCCATGGAAATAACTTCCGTTTCAAACTTTTTTAGACTAGGGAAAGCCATAGGACTTAGTGCGTTTTTAGAGAAAAACATGGTGAATGCTTTTTTAAGCATTTCGGTGTGCTTGTCTGAAGCATGATATACTAGACTCCAAACCTTTCCGTCTCTCCACTCTATATCGTCTTCTTGTATTACTTCCATCATTTTCAGGAGTTCTTCTTCAGGAATTCCATTTTCTGGTACTACTACTTTAGGTCTTGCCATTTCTATTCACTAAATAATATTTACTATTTGAATATCTAAATTAATTGTGCATATTAAATATATTCGAAATCATGAATCTGAGGTATAATGATATAAAATATAACTATTATACCATTAGTGCAATATCTTAGAAGTAATTTTAAGTTTGTTTAACGCTGATTGATATTCCGAACACATTTTATAATTAGGAAAGTCGCAAACTTCATTGGCTTTAGGAAGGTGGCACGAAAGAGTAAATGGGCATGGTAATAACGATTCTTTCCTAAAATCGATTTCATTATTCATTTTATACCGCCTCGTTTGGAAAGAATAACCTTTCTTCTCCGATAGTAAGTATAAATCGGATATTATTAAATGTACCTATTATAATCTCTAAATTCCTCAAACTAATGTTAATTTGTATAGTCGTTCGTTTATACAAATCGTAAATTCCATAAGCATATTTAATTTAAATGTCGTAAAGGAATATTCTCAATTTAAGAAAATCTTATTAAGGACATAAGGTCCATATAAATAAATAAGGACTAACTAATTTTATAATAGCTTGACTCCATATTAAAAAATATAGCTTCTTATTCGATGACTAAGAACTTGAGCTTAAAATTTGAGAATCAAACGGTTTTTTTTAAGTCGTCAGAAGACATGTCCGAATTAGAGGACGAATCAATTGATGTCATTATTACTTCTCCACCATATAACAGAGGAAAAACGTATTCTTCAGATAATGGTGAGATTCATGATGACAAAATGGAAG
>JAGXNZ010000180.1 GCA_019894655.1 Promethearchaeota archaeon
AAACTTTATACCTTGATACAAACCAATTAAAGAGTTTAAAGAATTTTGAAAGTTTAGAAAAACTTGAAAAGCTCTATGTTTTATTTTTAGGTATGAATCCAATAGAAGGAGAAGAAAAACAATTTGCTAAAGATAATATTGAGCGAGAAGATGTAAAAAACTTACTACAATCTTACAGGGAATGGAAGAAAGATAGTAAGTAAATTTAATTTTAAAATAGAATAAACTATTCTTTGAAATATTTAATTAAAAACCATATTTCAAAAACTAAACCTACTAAACCTACAGCAAAAGGAGCAACATAGTGTACATTTTCTGCAAGAAATCCTCCGATCGCTCCGGTAGGCATCATACCAATCCCCCTAATAAACGCTACACTCCCATAAGATGCTCCTTTTCTGCTATCATCTAAATTGGTTAAGGTCATCTGCTCCGAAGGAATAAATGTAGTTACAGCGATTCCAAAAAATATCTGTCCAATAATTAACCCTGGAAAAGCGAATAATGTAAACCCTTGTGACCATAAAACCGAAATTAAAATATTCATGGAAAAAAATACCATTCCAAAATATTGGCTTATAATTAAACATTTTTTACTTCCAATTTTATCAGCAATTTTTCCTGCGGGAATTTGGGAAACCATATTTGAAATGTGAAACCACACAGCTATAGAAGCAATTTCTGAGGCTGTGAAATGATAATAAGTTGTTAATCCCGCATTATATATAGATAACGCTATTCCCCATACAAAAACATCTAAAGTAAAGAAAATTGTTGCTACCTTTATTTTGGGATTTTGAAATAGCTTAGCATTACTTAATTGCTTAAGAGGTTCAGTTTTTTGGTTAAAATTCTCTTTTTTTGGAGTTTTAATTACAAAAACTAGGATTAACCATTCCACAATAAGAATTAATATGAAAATTTGAAAGTAAAATTGAAAAATAAATCCTAGATCGAGCATAACAAAGAAAGTCCCTCCAATACTTCCTCCAAAAAAAGCAAAGAAAACAAGCCCATACATTATCCCCTTTTTTGAATCTCCACTATTTTCTGATACAAATATTTGAAAGTTTAAGCTATTTACCATAGCGCCTAACATATATGTAAGTACTCCGATTATAAGAATTGGAATATTATTAGTAATAATTAAAAGCATTAAACCAAAGGCATAAATTGGAGGTCCGAATAACCATATTTTCTTAAGCCCATATTTATCAGATAACTTACCAATAAAGGGCATGGGTAAAAATTGCATAATACCTGAGATTGATATTATTATCCCCGTATAAAAAAGGGAGCCAGTAAAAGCTAGCAAGTAAGGTTGAAGAACGACATTGAATGCACTAAACCCAAATCCATGAATGAGATTCATAATGATCTGGGACCAAAGATTTCTCCTTTTTACTCGGTTTGATTTTTCTGATGTGGGAGTGCTTTCTGATATTTTTTCTGCACTTTTCATTAAATTTTTAAATAGATTAAGGCTTAAATCGTTTGTCCTCTAAGAATTAATACTAATTCACTTTGAAATAATAAAGTTAATATGAGTAAAGTGTTTAAAATTAATTTAAAACTGAACGGTTCAAATTATTATGTATCAAATAGAAAAAATTAACGACAATTGCTTCTATATAAAGGCAACTGGTACCTTTCCTCCACCAGTAGCGAAAAGATTTATAAAAGAATTTAAGGCGTTAACAAAAGATATCAACGAAAATTTGAGCATAATTGTCGACATTGCCGACGCTATTCTTTTAAGCATAGGTTCAATTGACATAATCCTAGACCTTTTAAAAAGAAATAATGAAAGACTTTTTAGGTCAGCTTTCATAATTGAAAAAAATCCACCTTTAAACGAAGAATTTCAATATCTCTTAGATCATGCTAAATCCCCTAAAAGAAAAATTGTATCTAATATAGAGGAAGCTAAAGAATGGGTTGGTATTGACAAAATCGTGTTTAAAAAGTAAGATTGAAATATTTTTTTAACTTGGATTTCTCATTAAAAGCCTAACCTATTTTTACATAATTCTACAGCTTTTGGATTATTATCTACACCAATCCATTTCCTACCTAACCTTTTAGCAACTGCTATAGTCGTTCCAGATCCACAGAAAAAATCAGCAATAATATCTCCTTCTTTGGAGGAAGATAAAATTATTCTTCTCAGGAGTTTTTCTGGTTTTTGGGTAGGATAACCGAGATATTCTTTTGATCTTGTAGTCGTCTGAAACGAATATATATCGTTCCAAACATCGCCAACTAATGTTCCGGGGCTCTCGTCTAAGTATTGTTTACCTCCTCTCCGTTTCCGATAGATACGTCCTTTCTCATCTTTATGTCTAAACATTTTTTTAAGATAGTCTTCTCTATATGGCAAGTACTGTTTATTAAATGTGAATGAGTTAGATTTCGTGTAATATAGTATCGTATCGTGTTGACGTACCCATCCTTTTATTTGGCTTTTGAATCCGGAAACACTTCCTACGTTCCAAATAATCTCTCTTCGAAAATTTTTTTTCTCAAATATTTCATCGCATATAGGTTTTAAGTTAAAAACTGCATTTGGATCGCAATGTAAATAAAAAGTACCAGATTTCTTAAGAATTCGATGCATTTCCTTAATTCGAGGATACATAAAATCTAAATATTCATCAATTGAACCCCAGATATCAGAAAATTCTTTGTAATCAACACCACTGTAAAATGGGGGGTCAATATATATAAGATCAATTATATCTGAATCCAACTTCCTCATAAATTCTAGGTTGTCTGCGAGATAAATAGTATTTAATTTCATGTGAGAATTATATAGGAATCAACGTTAATGCAATTATGATGAAAAAAGAAAGATTAAATAAGAATTTCTTGGATGAGTTCCAAGATTACGACTTCTCAAAAATAAAAGAAACTAAAATCTTTTTAGTAGGTTCGATTCAATTTAAAGATTATTTCATTAAAATCGAGTCGATATTACAAATTATTTATAAAAAAGTTGTTGGAATTTGCTCTGTTGATGGGTTGTTAAATAAAGATAAGTTTAATGAGGAAGAATGGGATAAATTGCAAGAGATAGCTATACGAAAATTAAATGATCAAGAAACAATATTAGTTATTGATGTTGATAATTATATTGGGGAGCAATCCAGAGAAGAGATTGAATATTTCAACTCTCACTTGCATAAACCGGTATATTATTTGTCTAGACTTAAAAAAATCTAATTTCTGTAAATTATATATCATTTAAATCTATTTAACTAATAAATTAACTCTTAAAAATCATTAATTTGGTAAAGTCGTAATTTATTAAAGCTTAAAATAGAATTTAATCATAATTAATTTAATTAGAAACTTTAACGACATTACTCACGGGTTATAGCCAAAATGGAATTGTTCCAAGTATTTTGGGACGATCAAAAGAATCTTTTCTTAGAATTTGAAAAGAACGATGAAGAACAAGTTCTTTTTCTTCCTGAAAAAATTATTCGCTTGAATTTTCAATTTGAAATGGCTAAGATTGCTGAACACGAAATTTATTATAAACAATCCCCAACTCTAATTTCATTAAAAAAGTTTTATCACGCTACAAATCGGTTAGGATTTTCAATAGAATTAGATGAGATTCAAGGTTTTACGGACATCCAAATCAAGATTTTAAGGCTAACTTTTTTTTTAAACTCCGGTCATAAAGTTGAGTATACTTTTACAGAAAAATTTAATATCTCAGATATTTGGGTGAACGACGACTGTTATGACGGTTTTGAACACATAAATTTACGCGGAAGCAGAAGTCAAAGAACAATGGTAACTCAAGAAAGGGTAGTACAAGCAATAAAAACGGATTTTAATCAGAATACCGAAGAAAGAACGACAATCTACGAGAAAAAAAGTATTGAAAACATTTCAGTTGACAATTCCTTACTTTCAATGATTGATGAGAATAATAAAACCTTAAAAAGTATTGAACAACATCTTAAAAATCTCTCATTAACATTTCAAAATTTACCCATTAATCCGATCCTTTCTGGACTACCTGTAAGAACACCACAAAGAATCCCTGGACCGGGTATTGAAAGGATAAAAAGTGCGGATATCCCCTCTCTTATTCGGAGCAGAGGTTCTTCTGCAAAAGTATTAGTAATAAAAGAAATGAAAGCTAAATTCAAGGAGACAACAGAAAAAAATAACGGTTTCAGTATAAAAGATTTTTTAAAACCAATGGGAGAAGCCGAGCTCAAAACTATCACACTGGATGACGAGAAGCTAATGAAGTTGGAAGAGAAAGCAATTCAAAACCAAATTAGAAGATTTGAACTACAACAAGAACAAGAAGTCAACCTAGAAGAACTTAAGGCACCTAAATAAATTAATATCCCTTCTCATTTCTTTTAGAGTTAAACATCCTTAAAATTTCAAATATCTAAACTTTTACTAGTTTCATGATAAATCTTTAATTAATTGAAATAATTAAGTTATAAATGAGGATACAAAACTCAATGGTGAAATAAAAAAATTTTATTAAATTATTTTATCGGTACCGCTGGTAGTGGGAAAAGTTCCCTTACTGGATTGTTACGGGATTATGTAACTAAAAGAGACCCAGAAATCTCAGCAATCACGCTAAATCTTGATCCTGGTGTGAAAGTTATGCCTTATACTCCTGATATTGACATCAGAGATTTTCTAGTTCTTGAAGAAGTGATGACAGAGTACGGTTTAGGGCCGAACGGTGCGATGATTTTAGCATCTGATTTGATGGTTAACTTCTTAGACGATCTGAAGTATGAAATCGATGAATACAATCCAGATTGGGTATTTGTGGACACTGCAGGACAACTTGAACTATTTGCTTTTAGAGAGACTGGGCCTTTAATAGCAAGTTCGTTAGGTTTTGGATCAATTCA
>JAGXNZ010000181.1 GCA_019894655.1 Promethearchaeota archaeon
TTAACCCAATTTGACATAGATAAAGATTTCGTTTTAGATACTGTTTCATTAGCTTATAGGTATTTGAGAGCTAAAAGTAAAATTCCTCATAATCTATACAAATTTTTCATTGGTGCGTATTATATTGTGACAAGACATCCATTTGCGTTTCCTGCTCACGAAAGTAAAAAAGATTTTTGTAGTAAATTTAATTTAGAAATTAGCTCACTTGAATATTGCGTTGACAAAATTGTTTCTCTTTTTGGATACATTAAAATTCTAGATGATATGAATTTCCCATACTTTATAGATCCGGCAAGAGATTTAAGTTTAGAAATCATAAAGAATATAGTAAAGACAAAAATACATACTGCGATGATGAAATTCTTATTATATAACAAACCGGTTAATTCGCAAATATTAACAGAAGAATTAGTAAGTGACATAGTTTTTGAGCATAAAGCTTTCCCTGAAGAACTCTTTCGACAGTTGTACGATATTGTTTATCGCCTTGTCGAAGAGGAATTTACTGATCATTACGAGTATATTATGCTTCAGCAAAAATATTTTATTTAATCGAATAGATTTTTTCCTCTCATTCTCAATAAAAGTTCCACCTTCTTATAAGAATAATACCTTTATTTATTTAGAAAATTCAAATAGATAAGATGGTTTGATATGTCTTCTCTTTTAATCCCATGTTTATAGTATGGGTAAGTGTTTGAGAAACAATAATTCAAAGAATTGAAGTTTGAGATGTAATTATTTTCCCATTCGTTGAGAGCCAAAACAATGTTTAAAAATTGCTTTTGGAAGTTAATGGGTACTGAATACTCCTCAAAATGAAGGAAAGGCGATATTAAGGATGTTTCGTTTCTAATTAACCATCTATGTTCTGAAATTTTGGAATAAATATTTTTTCCAGATTTATCAAACTTTGAACATAACTTATTTGATGTTAGAATAATTCCTAATAAATTAGGATCGTATTCCTTATTTTTTCGAAGATGGTAATGTAGATTGCATAGAACGAAAACATTATCCTTTACTTTGATAATAAACTTATCATTTCTAAAGATAAAAATGATAGGTAGAATTAAGCTCTGTATTAAATACAGAAAAAACGAATATTTAAAGAAAACGCTCCAGAAAGTATTATTAAATTGGATGACTCTAATATCAATATTAATTAGAATTACAATTGAAACTGTAGTTAGAACCATGAATAATCCAACACTCTCAATTTTCTTAATAAATTCAAATCCCGCATATTTAGTTTCTCGTTCAATATATTTAATTAAAGAGCGTGTGAATTTAATTTGACTTACTTTAATAAAATAAATTATTAAGAATATGGATGTGCTAAGAAGCGTCCAACCTAGTGTTAAATTCATAGAAAAGACGTATCCTCCTGAACCAGAGCTTTCGGTAGCTAAAAATGTAGTAAAAAAATTTCTCTCGATATAGGGTAAGTAACCATAGAGTAAATTACTGATTATTATGGTCAAGACAATTATTATATATATTGTTGATTTCAGCGCTTTTTTAATGTACTCTGATCTTATAGTCTTTACAGAATCTTTAAAACCTTGTTCATCCTCAAAATTCAGCTCTACTATGTTCTTTAAAGAATTTCTCATCCTTCTTCACTCCATTTCTTAGCTTGTTCTGCTTCTTCCTGAGGGGATTTCCAGTATTTCTGAATGATCTCCCTAAATACATGTAAGTCAGGATTATCTTCTTCGTTTAACTTTATAATATGAAATTTTTCAGTTTTTTTCTCAATCGTAATGTATTTAGCTCTTTCTAAATATTCAATTGCAGGTTGTATTTTCTCTAATCTATCGATATTCAGACAATTTTTCACATCTGTTTTATTTACTACTTTATCTGGTCCTGTTAGTTTTGCTACGGCCATTAATACATGGGCACCTCTCATAGGGGCAATTGTTGCAAGTTTGTCGAAAATTGTGCTCATACTTTTTAGCAGCTTATCAATATCGTTGTAAAAATCTACTTTTGTGTGTCCTGTAAGCTTTAAACTCGTTTTAAAATCGTCGATTTTGTATTTATCTAAAAAATCTTTATACGATTGAGACATGGTTAATTAAAAATACCATAAATGGCTATATATATCTTCTTATTTTATAACTATGCTCAAATCTTGTGGATAACATTACTGTAGTATAGTCATGGAATACATAATTTATGTAATAAGGTTTAAAATATCTGAAATGTATAAATTGGCCCATCTATTGTGTAGAAAAAAAATTTTTATTCTTCTAATATTTGATGAAAAAGAATTTGCAAAGTAGAAATTTAGAAATTAATTGGCTTAGTTCTAAAATACCTTATTTTTGAAAGGTTGACTCCTGTCGCCAAGACCTAATAATTAGGTCAAAAGTTTAATAGGGGAAGAGTACTAATTGAGCGTAAATAATACGCTACCAAAAGACAAAAATCCAGATTGGCGCAGGAGTCTTAGTTGGTCGTTTCTTTTCCCTATATTACTTTAATTTTCTAACTTTAGGTCTACGTAAAATAACAAACTCTTGAGTTTTATTTAAATCTCTTCACTTATTCGGTTTACCGTAATTCTATAATTTTCTCAGTATTAATTTATGGTTGAAATTTCTCTAATTCTTTAACTATCAAATATTAACACATTAATTAATAAATCGTAAAAATCTCGATTTTATAGTGGGAAATCATTCCCAA
>JAGXNZ010000182.1 GCA_019894655.1 Promethearchaeota archaeon
AAGATTTAGGTTCTTATGACAGGGTATATAACGGAGATATTACGACTGGAGCCGTTCTTCTCGGCCAATCAATAGGAATTATTGATAGTATAGACGATGTCAATGACATTATTGAAAGAATAATAAAAAAGGCTACAGATGTTATCAGAAAGAATAATGCCCTGTTAAAATAAGTCCATATCCAAACAAAAAGTTTTATTTTTGAGAGAACTAATTTAGGTGAATGAATATGATTAATATAGAATTCCCAGATGATTTAATATCCTTATCATTATACAATGTTTTCAACTCAAGAAAAGATGATAGGAAATTTATTAAATATGCTAAAGATTGGAATAAAAAGATTGTCCTTCACATAGAACCATTCTATCCCGTAACTGTAATTTTTAGCGGAAGCGATATAAATTTCGAAAGAAAAGAACATCCCGACCCAGACATGAAAGTTAAAATTCATATTAACGTCATGCTAGATATCGCTAACGATAGAATAAATCCCTTTTTCGCAATAGAAGAAGGTAAGATGATAGTTGAAGGCTTGGGAGATGATAGTGAAAAAATAATGCGCTTTTATAATATTTTCGTAGTGTCTATGCAGATGGTGGCGCAAGAGCCTAATGTGAACTATTATGAAGTAAATAAGAATACAAGGTGATTTCGCTTTAATGACAACAACAAAACAAAGAAATGTGTTTGAAAAAATATCAAAAGATAATGTTTATTCTAAATTGGTAGAAATTTTTGGTAACGATTATGTTACTGATAAGGATGTTGATTTGTACCCCTATTCTCAAGACATGACTGAGAACAAACCCCATATGCCCGATGTTGTGGTCATTCCTGAAAGTAAAGAGCAAGTAATTGAACTTGTAAAGTTTTGTAACGAATATTCGATTCCAATAGTTCCATATACCACAGGAAATAATGTTGGTGGATTAACTATTCCTGATTACGGAGGGATCGTTATTGATTTTGGAAAGAAAATGAATAAAATTTTACATGTGGATGACAACATGATGTATGCCCTCTTAGAACCAGGTGTTACCTTTGGTCAACTTAAAAAACACTTAGAAAAAAATTATCCACATCTAAGATATAGCTTCCCTAACGCACCTCCTTACTCCGGCGTAGTTGGAAACGCCTTATTAAGTGGCATGACAAATATGGGGGCAAAAATTGGCTCTATGGCTGATAGTATTAATGGTCTTGAAGTTATAACTGCTGATGGAAATATAGCTCGAATCGGGTCATGTTTTTATGGAGAAGATAAAGCAGAAGACGATTCTTGGTGGTGTAGATATCCAATGCCTGATCTTTTAGGATTGTTTGTAAATTTTCAAGGCATGACAGGATTAATCACTAAGTGCGCTGTTCAACTGTGGTCAAGAGATCCGATTGAAAAACCGCAGTTGGTCGTGTTTTTTGGATTAACGGATTTAGCACCGTTTTTAAGAGAGGTTGGAAGAGCAGATATCGTTAACGATGTTGCTGCGTTTTCAGTAGAAGTTGCTAAAATGGAAGTTGGGATACCAGAACCAGTAAGATATCCTGAAGAACCTCCTTACACAGCAGTCGTGCCAATGTCTGCAAAAACCGAAAACCAAATGAACGCGAAATTAGAAATTCTTAACGATATCATTAAGAAATTAAACAGTGAAGGAACTAATATCCATTTAATTGATTATAACGAATTTGCTAAGCTATTTAGTCTAAAAGCTCTAAATATTTTTAATTTACCCTCGCAAATACTATCCTTACATGAATATAGTGGATTAACTTGGTTTGGAGCTTATGCTCCGACTCATAAATTTGAAGAACTTATTGAGAAAACAGACGCATTATATCAGAAACATGGAGTTCCGCCCTTTAATTATCTCAAGATCATGAAAGGTGGTCATTATGGCATATTTCGACCCATATTCAGGTTTAAAAAATACAAAGATCAAGATAAGATTGTTAAGTTAGTAGAAGAAATAGCTGATGTTTGTATTGATCTTGGGTGTATACCCTATAAAACTCCATCGTGGATAACTGCTAAGTTGAGAGAGAAAATAAATCCGGGATGGATAGCTCTATTTGAAAAAGTAAAACATTGCATGGATCCTAATAATATATTTAACCCAGGAAGGTGGAACACATAGATGATTGAAATTGATCAAAATTTAATTGGAAAAGATGTTTTAGAAATGGCACTTGATCGCTGTATCAAGTGTAGTACTTGTAAATATAGCTACAAAGATTTCGAAAAATCGTGCCCCAGTGGAGAAAAATTCCTCTTCGAATCGTATTGGGCGTCAGGTCGGATCAGGATAATACGAGGCGTTTTAAACGGAGATTTGGAGTGGACTGAGGATTTAATAGATCCTATTTTTGCTTGCACAACTTGTGGCGCTTGTATGGATGCATGTCAAGCACCTCACGCGGACTATATTGTTGAGATGATCGAAGCCCTAAGAGAGTTGGCTGTGAAGAACATCGGGCCCGCAGAAAACCAAAAATTCTTAGTTACCCGATGCGAGGACAATTGTAATCCTTATGGCGATCCAAACTCAGATAACACAGAATTGAAAAAAGAATACGACTTACCGGATAAAGCCGAATGGGTCTATTTTATAGGATGTACTTCAAACTACCGGCAAAAAAGCATAAGAGATTCTACTCTAAGG
>JAGXNZ010000183.1 GCA_019894655.1 Promethearchaeota archaeon
CTCTCGGATAAGGTTGGAAGAAAACCAATAATAGTTATAGGATTGTCGATTTTATTAGTATCCTGTATAATATTAGCGTTCCCCATTCAAGTATCGCCATTTTCATTAGCTCTAATAATAATTATATTTATCATGCACGGTTTTTATCTTGCTTCAGTAGATCCTATTTCAAGAGCATATATCGCAGATTTAGCAGGTAAAGATAAAAGAGGAAGAGCCTATGGATATTATTATTTATCGGTTGGCCTTATTAGTATGGTTGAAGCGTTAGTTTTTGGATATATTTATGATGTTTTCTCTTATACCTGGGCTTTTTCATACATCTCAATATTATTAGTAATATGTATAATTATCTTTGCGATAACAGATTTCTCTAAAATAATAAAAAAAGCTGAAAAATAAAACTTTTTCTTCTTTTAAGTTATAATTAAGCGGAGATCCATAATTCCGCTAAGTAAATTAACACTTCAGAAGCTTTCTGCAAAGCTAGCGTTGGAATATATTCCTTCCTTGAGTGAAAAAGTAATCCTCCTGAGAAAATATTAGGAGTAGGTATCCCCATTTCGCTTAATTTAGAACCATCGGTCCCTCCCCTAATCGCATGGATCTTAATATCCAGTCCAGTCATCTCTATAGCCTTTTTTGCCAAATCCACAACTTCTTGATTAGATTCAATAAATCGAAACATGTTCTTGTATTGATGTAGAAATTCTATATTAACTTTTAAACCTGGATATCGAAATTCGTACAATTCTCCTAGTTTTTGTAAGTATTCCATTCTCTTTTGATTATTTTTTTCCTCATAATCCCTAATTATTAGTATGGCATTTGATTCTTCTACATTTCCACTCAATTCTGATAAATAATAAAAGCCTTCTCTTTCTTCTGTGTGTTCTGGTGACTCATAATCAGGTATTTCACTGCAATATCGACTTGCTATGTGTATTGCATTAATTAGAAGGTTTTTGGCATAACCGGGATGTATACTAAGTCCTGTAAATTTAATTGTCGCTTTCCATGCATCAAAGCATTCAAATTCTAATTCCCCCATTTCTGAACCATCTAATGTATAACAGAAATCAGGTAACCTTTCTCTATTTATTTTTGAAGTTCCTCTCCCAACTTCTTCATCAGGAGTAAAACAAATTATAACTGGACCATGTTTTAATTCTGAAAATTTTTTCCACGCTGCACAAGCGGTCACAATTTCTGCGATTCCGGCTTTATCATCTGCGCCTAGTAAAGTATCTCCCTCAGACGTAATTATATCTAAACCAATATACTTCAATAAATTTGGAGAATCTTCCGTTGTGAGCTTAATATCTGAATTACTTGCAAATTCTATTGCACTGCCGTCATAATTTTTGTGAATAACTGGTTTTACATTTTTTCCACTAACTGCTGGTGAAGTATCGATATGAGCTATTAAGCCAATCGGTTTATTTTCTTCCAATCCAGCAGTTGCGGGTAAATCACCGTACACATATCCATATTCGTCGTGCACTACATTTTCTAAATTCAAATCCATTAACTCTGATGCTAAAATTTTTCCTAAATCAAATTGATTTTGAGTTGATGGGTTTGTTTCGGAGTGTTCCTCTGATGTAGTCCATATTTGAACATACCTAAGAAACCTATTTAATGCTTCTTTGTGTAAGAATTCTCTTATTTCTTCTGATAACAAATTAATCCCGCTTTATATAGTAAGAATACCTTCTAGAATGGTTTTTTATATTATAATTTATTGGTTCATTTTCCCTTAAATTTAGGTTCTCTCTTCTCTTTAAACGACTTCATTCCCTCACCAAAATCATACGAAGCAATGTTTTTACAATACAATTTAAACTCATGGTTTAAAGAAGGGGTCAATTCGTTATATTGAGAATAATTAAGCATTTTTTTATTATAACCTAAACATTTAGTAGGCAATTTTGTTATAGATTCTATAAATTCTTTAGATTTTATCTTGAATTCTGAAAGGGGATAAACTTTGGTGATTAAACCAATTTTTTCTGCTTCAAACGCATCGAGCAGTCGCCCAGTTAAAATTATTTCTGTTGCTCTAGCGAAACCTATTAATCTAGGAAGTAACCAACTTGCTCCGCTCATTACACAATGAGCCCGTTTAATTCTCTGATCCCCAATTTTCAAATTATCTGCTGCTATGCGGAAATCACAAGATAAGGCTAATTCAAACCCTGCACCTAAACAGTAACCTTGAAGTAATGCAATAACTGGTTTTTGAACTTCTCTAATTAATTTTATTAGACGGTGATGCGGGAGTTTTGATCCATCTTCCAAAGGTTTAAACTTTACTCCATCGGGGCCCATGCTCTTTAAGTCATCTCCCGAACTAAAAGATTGACTATTACCCTCAATGACAAATGCACGGATTAGTTTGTTTTTAAAATTCGTTTCTAAAACCGCAATTATCTCCAATAATAGCGGATAATTCAACGCATTTAATCGTTTGGGACGATTTAAAGTAATTGTTCCTATATTATTTTCGATTTTAAAAAATATATAATCAAAATTCTTTTGAATTATCATTACCACCTTGCTAGAAAGATAATATAAAATCCAAATTAAATCTGATTATGAGATTTGGAGAAAATAATTAATAATAGAAAGATAAAAAAAAAAATAATTACCAAATTTCGAATTTTTGGTCGATTTTAAATCCAAAAACAATTATATATGGGAAAAGTAAATCCCACAAACTCGTTTCAGCATTAATAATTATCACTCCAATAATAACTGCTGTCCAACCTGAAACACCAGGGAGTCCTATAAATTCTAAATTTACAAATGCTAATGAATCTGCAAATAATGATATAAACAGTAAATAGTTAGCTAAAATCATAAATCCAATTCGCAAAATTACTCCAAAAATGCCGTAAACAATATAATTTCTCAGGTTTTTAATTTTTTGGCTGTTTCTAACCCCCGGCTCGTTTCTATATAGTTTTAAAAACATAATGGGAACTATAATAAGAGCAAAAGTCGCCGAAAATTTCATTATTGGACCTATAGGTGTAAATGGATCAAATGGCATTAAACTAAACGTCCCAATAACACAGCAAAGTATTCCCGCTTTAGTTCCAAATATGAGAAAGCAAATAATCCATATTATTGATACAGGATCTATAATAGCAATCCCCCATCCAGGAATCCTTGGAATAAACGATGTTGTAAAAATGGATATTACTAAAGATAACGCCCCAAATAGGGCAGCTCCAGATATCTGTAAAACTAATTGGGACGATTTTGACATATGGGATTCTTTTTCTTCTAACATCTGCTTGCTTGTTTATTGTTAATTCCTAAATAATTTATTAAAAAAATAAATTTAAAATAAAATTTAAACAAATGGATAATTGCCTTTCTTCTGATCGTGAGATTTGATGTCAAACCAGAGAAAATTTAACTCTTTTGAGGTGAAAAATGGATTTTATTTCTTGGATTTGATAGATAAGTTAGTATCTTTAATATAATGATTTAGAAATTCTATTTTATTAGAGTTTATAACTACTCACAAATGGAGAGTAATTCCTAAATATCAATCTCATTTCAATAGTTTTCTCTCGTTCGCATCAAACTCAAACCAATCGCTTAATTCTTTTAGTTGCTTTCTTGAAGTTCCGCTTAATAATTTTAAAAAAGGAATAAAATCTTGGACAACCTCAATATCTGACACTTTGTACTTCTTTTGGATTTTTTCTACTAATGATCTTTCGTTTGTAGATAATGAAAAAAAACCAGTTGATGTGAATCTTGGAAACATAATTCTATGAAAACCTTCATCTTGAGTTCTATATTTTCTAGATAGAACAACACCCCCAGCAAAAAGATCGAAAAAATATGGTAATAACGAC
>JAGXNZ010000184.1 GCA_019894655.1 Promethearchaeota archaeon
AAAGACCCAAGAGTCTTTCAAGATGGTGTATACCTCTATAAAATTCAAAGTGGAGACCTAGTCACCTGGGAAGTAAGATAAAAAAAGGTAAGAGATATGGAACAAAAAAGATTAATAGAACTCAGGAAAAAAATGAATAAGAAGCGCCCTTCCTTTAGACGAGTAGAATCTTGGAGATACGTAAGAGTGAAGGATTCTTGGAGAAAAGCAAGAGGAATTGATTCACGAACTCGAATTAAATCTAAATCAGGAGTCAAATCACCTTCAGTTGGATATAGAGGTCCTAAAAAAATACGTGGATTACATCCATCAGGATATGAAGAGGTAAGGGTTGTAACCATTGATGATTTGAAAACCTTAAATAACAATATACACGCAATTAAAATTTCTACTCAGTTAGGCGTTAAAAAAAGAATTCAATTAATAGATTATGCTCAAAGTAGAGGATTTAAAATCCTTAATATAGGAATATCGCACAAAGAGATAGAAAGTTTAGAATTAGCCCTTGAATCATCTATTGAAGATCTGGATGATGAAGATTTATTTGAAGACGAGGACTAACTAAATTCTCATAATTATACAAATTTATGTGATAAAAATGAGTCTAAAAGCCCAAAAAAGAATGGCAGCGGAAATATTAAAATGTGGGGAGAACCGGGTTTATTTCGATCCTTACTTAATTGATGAAATAAAAATGGCAATTACTCGAGAAGACATCCGTAATTTGGTAAAGGAAGGTATTATTATAAAAAAATATAAAAAAGGCAACTCAAAACATAGAAAGAACCTACTTCATGAACGTAAGAAAAAAGGTCGGGCTAGAGGTATAGGAAAACGAAAAGGAACAAAAAACGCACGACTTCCTAAGAAAAAAAAGTGGATGAATCGAATTCGCCCTCAGAGACGGGAGCTCAAGAAATTAAGAGATCGCAAATCCATTACTACAGCGACTTATAGAAAGCTATATAAAAACGCAAAAGGGGGAATGTTTGCTAGCGTTGCGCAAATGAACCGTTACATTAAAGAAAAAGATTTAATTAGAAGAGGTAGATAAAAAATGGCAAAAGGACCAAGATATCGAAGACCTTTCAGAAGGAGAGCAGAAGGAAAAACAAATTACCATAAAAGATTAAAATTATTAAAATCTAAAAAATTACGAGCTGTAATTAGGGCTTCAAATAATCATGTCACAGTACAAATTATTCAATCTAAACTAGGAGGAGATAAAGTTATTGTTTCTGCCCATTCTAAAGAATTAACAACCAAATTTGGGTGGAATGCAAATACCGGAAATGTTCCCGCAGCATATTTAACAGGCTATCTAGCAGGAACAAGAGCAAAAAAGCAAAATGTTCAAGAAGCAATCCTTGATTTGGGAATATTTTATCATAGGAATCGGGTGTTGGCAGCATTTAAAGGTATTTTAAATTCAAATTTAAAGATTCCTTATAACGAGGTTTTCTTTCCAGATAATATCGAAGAAATTATTAATGGTTCTCACATTGAAAGGTATGCAAATCTTCTAAAAAGCGAGGAACCTGAGAAATACGAGCAAGTTTTCTCAGGTTATTTAAAAAAAAATAATTTAAATCCATTAAAAATTAGTCAAGTTATTTCTAATACATTAAAGCAGATCGAAAATAGTGCTTAAAAGGTGAGTTAAATGAGTAGACAGAGAAATGTTAACGAAGGATGGATTCCTAAGACTAAACTTGGGGAACTCGTGCAAAGTGGATTGATTACCTTAGATAAAATATTTGCTAATAATCTTGTTGTAAAAGAAAAAGAAATAATAAATGTTCTTCTTCCTCAACTTCAAGAATCCGTAGTAACTATAAATATGGTACAGCAAATGACAGCTAGCGGTCAACGTTCTAGATTTAAAGCGGTAGTTATCGTTGGAGCAGACGGTTTTATAGGCATAGGTTCTGCTAAATCACGAGAGGTTGGACCAGCAATTAGAAAGGCAATTGATAAAGCCAAATTATCAGTTGTACCTGTTTTAAGAGGATGTGGTAGTAAAGAGTGTGGTTGTGGTCACACTCATAGCGTACCTTTTAAAGTAGATGGAAAATGTGGTTCTGTTAAGATACACTTAATTCCTTCCCCACAAGGAGTTGGATTAGTGTGTGCTGATAAGGTAAAACAAGTGTTAAAGTTGGCTGGGATAGAAGATGTATGGAGTAAAACCTTTGGAGATACAAGGACTAGCGAAAACCTAGTAAAAGCTACCTTTAACGCTCTTAAGAATGCTCATAAATTTAATTTTAATTTATAACTGATGAGTGGTGTAAATGATGGCTGAAAATAATGTAATTGTAAGCAAAAAATCAAAAACTAAAACATCCAAACCCCCTGCGTTGTACTTTGCAATTCGTATAAGGGGTGCCCCAGGAATGAAACGCAAAATATTAGATACATTAAAAATGCTAAGAATGCATAAAGTAAACCATGGAGTCCTTATATGGAGCGAAACGAGCAACATGGGTATGCTAAAAAAGTGCAAAGATTATATTGCCTACGGCGAAATTGATGATAAAACGCTTTTACGCTTATTAAGAACCAGAGGAAAAGTTGAAGGAAATAAACCACTCACAGATGAACATGTTAAAAAACTAACTAAGTATAAAGATTTGAAAGAATTTTCAAAAGCGCTTTTATCTGGAGAAATTAAATATCGAACTCAAGATGTCTACAGAATCAAACCAGTCTTTCGATTACACCCACCAAGAAAAGGACATCGGGGAACAATCAAAAAACATTATCACGAAGGCGGAACTTTAGGTTACGTTGACCAGTTTATAAATGAATTAATTCACAAAATGATGTAATTAAGAGGCTTAAATAAAATGACGAGAAAATTTCCTAAAAGAATACGAAAAATGAGAGGAACTCGAACTCAAGGATATGGTAAAGTTGGTCAACACCGAAAAGCGGGACAAAGGGCTGGAAAAGGAAAAACAACCGGATGGAAAAAGAGTAAAAAAAGTTATTATCTAAAGCAAAAAGAATTGGGATTTCCCGATCCTG